>CACYDC010000098.1 GCA_902773025.1 uncultured Ruminococcus sp. | reverse complement strand
CCCAAGGAAGAAAAAGGCAAATATCGGAAATTGGGGATACCAACGGTAGTTGACCGAGTATATCAACAGGCGATTGCACAGGTATTAACACCAATTTTCGAGAAGCAGTTTTCAGAAAGCAGTTATGGCTTTCGCCCGAAACGAAGTCAGCACGATGCTCTGAAACAATGCCGTAAAAACGCAGACGAAGGCTATGTTTATGTTGTGGATATGGATTTAGAGAAGTTCTTTGACACGGTGTGCCAAAGCAAGCTGATTGAAGTCCTTAGCCGTACAATAAAAGACAGAAGGGTAATATCGCTCATACACAAATACCTGAACGCCGGAGTAGTGGAAAAGGGATTGTTTGAGAAAACAGAGGTCGGCGTGCCGCAAGGCGGACCATTAAGTCCGTTGCTCAGCAACATAATGCTGAATGAGCTGGATAAGGAGATAGAGAGAAGAGGACACCGATTTGTGCGGTTTGCAGACGACTGTATGATTTTCTGCAAAAGCAGAAAAAGTGCCGAACGAACGCTCCGAAGCCTGATTCCGTTCATAGAGGGAAAATTATTTCTTAAAGTGAACAGGGAGAAAACGAAAGTAGCTCATATAAGCAGGGTGAAATATCTGGGTTATTCGTTCTATAAGCACAAGGGATTCAGATTCCGTGTACATCCGAAGTCAATAGACAAGATGAAAAGGAAACTGAAAGAACTGACAGCAAGGAACAATGGCTGGAGTAATAATTACAGGATTCTGAGGATAAAACAATTCGTAAGAGGATGGGTCAATTACTTCAAATTAGCGGATATGAAACGAATGCTTAGGGAAGTGGATGAATGGCTCAGACATCGGATAAGAGCAATCTATTGGAAACAATGGAAAAGGGTCAGAACGAGGATAAGAAAACTGCGCAGCTTTAATATCCCTGAGTGGGTGGTCTTTGAGATAGCAAATTGTCGGAAAGGTATCTGGCGGTCGGCTATTGTACTAAACAGATTACTCACAAACGAAAGAATAGCCAGTCTTGGATATATATCCTTGACTGACTACTATTTGCAAGTTTGCGAAAACTATTGAACCGCCGTGTACCGAACGGTACGCACGGTGGTGTGAGAGGTCGGCTGCTCAATTAATGGGCAGCCTCCGATTCGATTTGCATTATTTCCAGAATTTATCATAGCTGTTTTTGAGCCAGGAGTTGACGCTGCTTTTGAAAAACTCGTTATTCGCAAGCTTAAGTGAGTCAGGTTGACAAAGATCGGAAAACAGAGTGTATTCATAAGAATTATCATTCAGGTTATCCTCGTTATAAAGGAATGCTTCCGGTGTATTAAGGGAATTATAATACTGCTGTGGAGTGTATGGGAGATTTATGTTCGCGTTGAGTACAAGGTGCGCCTTATTGTCTGTAAGGATCGCAGAAATGTTGTCCATACTCTTTTCAACAAATCCGCTTTCTTCCTTATTTGTTTCAAAAAGATCTCTTACGTAGCCTTTTCCGAGGACTTCCCACATACTCTCATAGTTCAGCATATCCAGTCGGTCAGTACAGAGAAAATAATAGAAGGTATTTTCAAGTTCGCTTGACAGTGTCCATTTTCCGCTGTAAATATCATTATGGTCGAATTTGCTCAGGTTATTGTTATAACCCTTAACGACCATTCTGATAAGCTTATCGTCTTTATCATTCAGTCCGAAACTGTCAAGCTGTTTCCATATCTCATCAGTTGAGGCAAGCTTCATTGTGATTATTGTGTCCTCATCAAGTCCGCTGTAATCATCATAGGCCTTTTCGTTGTAAAGATCGGAAACAGGATCATAACGTCGTTCCAGTTCGTTATAAAGATCATCCTTCATATCAAAATCGAATACACTGTCAATGCATATGAGCTTAGAAATATCGGTTGAACCAAGCTTTGTAATATCCGTGTGGCTTATAAAATCAGAAATTACTTTTTCGGCATTGCTTTTATATTCGCTGTCAACAGGTATGCCGTTTTTTTTCATAAGATAAATACATCCTGCCGCTCCGTAATATCTGTATATCTGAAGTTCCGTATCTTCGTTGGTAATATATTTGATATCGCCGTTGTTTGCAGCCGCAATCAGATAAAGTATCAGTATTATCGTAAATATTGATGAAGCTGTGAATAAGCTTGCATTGACAATTTTTTTAATCATTATAGTTTCCTCCGTGCCGGCAGTCCGGTTTGAATTATACTGCCATATTGAAATTATAACAGGAATAGGCGTATTTCGTCAACAAAATAAATCAAAGTACTGTTAAAATTAAAAAAAATATGGTATTATAATATCGAATAAGTGTTTAAGGATGTGGTGAAATATGAAACGGCTTGAAACTGAAAGCAGTAAAGAGTTCAGCTATAGATCAGATATATCGGTACTTGAGGGTTATTATCAGAAACAGTATGACATGATCAGAAATGGAAATACGGATCTTGTGACACTTGAGCTTGTAATGCTTGGCAATGCGCTCGATTTTATAAGCTTTGTAAAGGATTCATTTGGGATGACACTTGATTCGGACGAAAAATCAGTTGAGGTCTACGACGAGGTTATGGATGCGCTCAGCAGGGGTATCGTACAGGTAAACCTTTTCGATAAAGAAAATAATATTGCCGGAAAGGCCGGAGCATATCTCGGATTTCTTATCCTTGCAAACATAGGAGGAGAATGGGCTGATACAAATACTGATACTGCTGTTATTTTAAACGGCAGAGAAGTATATGTTATGGATTTTGCAAGAAAAAGACTACTAAGCGAAAGCGGACTCAATGCTGTGGATTATTATAAGGCAGTAAAAGCATTGAAATAATATATAATTTTTATTGAAATTTACGGAGGAAAATTAAATGGCTAACCATAGAACAGACAGAGTGTCTGAGGATATACAAAGAGAATTAGCGGCGATTCTGAGAGAAATGAAGGATCCGCGTCTGCATGACGGAATAATCAGTGTAGTGCGATGCGATATGGCAAAGGATAATTCTTTTTGCCGTGTTTATATCAGTTCGATGAACGGTCTGGATACTGCAAGAAAGGCAGTCGCTGCGCTTAAAAATGCGCAGGGATTCATAAGGCGTGAGCTTGGGCTCAGACTGAAGCTGAGGTATTCTCCGGCATTGGCTTTTGAAGCAACGGATTCTATAGAATACAGCGCAAATATTTCAAGAATACTGATGGATATTGATATCCCTGAGGAGGATGAAAATGAAGGAGATAACACTTGAACAGGCCGGAAAGTGGCTGAGAGAACATGATAACTATGTCATATTAATGCATAAATCACCCGATGGAGATGCGGTGGGGTGTGCCTATGGACTCAGTATTGCGCTCAGAAGCATAGGAAAAAAGGCTGAACCTGTTTGCGGCGATCCTGTTCCGGAAATGTATTCCTATATAACAGACGGATTTGAACATCAATGTTTTGAAGCAGAGTGTATAATATCTGTTGATCTTGCAACCGTTGATCTTCTCAGCGGTGAGGCAAGAGAGTACGGTAAAAGAGTGGATCTTTGTATAGATCATCATGCCTCCAATACAGGCTTCGCGGCGATGGGATATGTAGAAGGAAAGGCACCGTCCTGCGCTGAAATTGTCAAAAAGCTTATTGAGGAAATTCAGATAAAAATAACTCCGGATATTGCGGATGCATTATTTACCGGTTTGTGTACGGATACGGGCTGCTTTAAATACAGCAGCGTAACTCCGGAAACACATCGTATCGCGGCGGATCTGATGGAGTACGGCGCAAACAGCACGAAGATATGCCGGATTATGTTCGACAGTAAATCACGCGCAAGACTTGATATGGAAAAAATGGTGCTCGATACCCTTGAATACCATGAGGACGGACAGATCGCTCTTGTGCAGATTACAAACGATATTATGGAGAGATCAGGCGCTGTTGCGGGTGATACTGAGGGTGTTGCAAGTATTCCCAGACAGATCGAGGGAGTAAAGATAGGAGTGACCATGAAGGAAAAGGAAAATGGTGAATATCGTTTTTCTGTAAGGACAAGCGATGATATAGATGCATCGGTGATCTGTAAAAGATTCGGCGGCGGCGGTCATCGAGCGGCATCGGGATGCAGTATATATGCGGACAGGGAATCAGCAAAACAGAAAATGCTTGCTGTCTGCAAAGAAGTACTTAAGGGTGAATGATGAACGGAATATTAGTTATTGATAAGCAAAGTACATTTACATCATTTGACGTTGTGGCGATAGTTCGCGGCATACTCAGGGAAAAGAAAATCGGACACAGCGGAACTCTTGATCCTATGGCAACCGGCGTTCTCCCTATACTCGTCGGAACAGCGGCTAAGGCGCAATCTTTGCTGCCTGATACCGATAAGGAATATGAAGCGCAGTTCAGGTTGGGTATCACTACCGATACACTTGATATCACGGGTGTTGTACAAAGCGAAAAAAACTGCGATCACAGTGAAGAGGATATACAGAATGTGCTTCCTCGGTTCAGAGGCGATATCATGCAGGTGCCGCCGATGTATTCGGCAGTACAAAAAAACGGTGTGCGTCTGTATGATCTTGCAAGACAGGGGATCGAGGTGGAAAGAGAAGCCAGGCCTGTTTATGTCGGAAAGCTGGAGCTTATACAATTTGACAGAAAAACACAGTCGGGCAGACTGGCGGTTTCGTGCTCAAAAGGAACATATATAAGGTCGATATGTAATGATATCGGACAGGCGCTGGGCTGCGGCTGCGTTTTGACTGCGCTGCGAAGAACCAGGGCCTGCGGATTTACTCTTGATGATGCAGTTACGCTTGAACAGCTTCAGCAAATAAAGGATAACGGAAGGACAGCAGAATATATCAGACCTACAGACAGTATTTTTGCCTGTTATCCGGCCGTAAGGGTAAGCGAAAAACAGGCATTGCGCTTTTCAAACGGCGCTGCTCTTTCATTGGAACGGCTTAAGGGTCTGGGATCGTTTAATGACGGGGATCTTTTCAGGGTTTACGGAAATGATATGTTCATAGGACTTGGAATAATTGATTTGCATCAGCAGGAGCTAAAGGTCAGAAAGAAATTCTGAGTGACGATGAGGAGTTGTTTTTTATGGAAATAATAATCTTGATAGTTGTAGTTTTATTGTTGGCTATTGTTGGTTTCAGAACCGCAAATCATAATTATACGATCGGCAGCGGGCTGTTCAAACACAGTGATGATAATCTCAAAAAGGATGAACATCTTGATCCTTCGGACTATAATTTTTATGACGATGACGGTAAATTAAAATAATATACTTGGAGCTCAGTATGAAAATAACAGAAGAACTGATACGCTCGGAAAAACCGACCTCAACTGCTCTCGGTTATTTTGACGGCGTACACAAAGGACATAAAGCGGTTATCGGTGAAGCAGTGAAAAACGGCAGGGAAAACGGTTTGGTACCTACGGTTTTTACGCTGCTCCAGAGTCCTAGAACCGTATTAAGGGGAGAACCAAGCAACAATATTATTACGCTTGATGAAAAACTACATGAGCTTGAATCGCTTGGAGTCGAGCAGGTTTACCTTATCGATTTTCGAGGGATTAAGGATATTACGGCAGAAGATTTTGTACGGGATATAATATCCGGCTGTTTTAATGCGCGTCATATAGCCTGCGGCTTTAATTATCATTTCGGTGCGGGGGCAAAGGGAAGCGGCGCTCAGCTTGAGGAAATGTGCCGCGGCTTTGGTATAAGCGTTATTGCAAGACCAAGGATAACATTTGATAACAGTCCGATCAGCTCTACAAGGATAAGATCTTGTATCGTTGAAGGAAATATAGAAGCTGCAAACAGTATGCTCGGCAGGGAATATGGTTTTTGTCTGCCTGTAATACACGGCCGGCAGCTCGGCAGACAGTGGGGAACACCAACGATCAATCAGAAGTTTCCTTCTGAGCTTGTAAGACCGCGTTTCGGAGTTTATGCGTCAGTTGTTACCGTTGACGGAAAAAAATACTGCGGTGTAACGAATATCGGTATAAAGCCTACTGTCGGTTCGGAACATGTTCTGATCGAAACATGGATGCCGGATTATACGGGAAGAATGCTTTATGATGAAAAAATAGACATACGTCTTATCGGATATATAAGAGATGAAAAGTTATTTTCGACTGTTGAAAAATTAAAGAAAGAGATTTATAAAAACGGAGAACAGGCCAAAAAGCTATTTGCCTGTTATTACAGAAAAGAGGCGACAAATTAATGATTACTTTATTTCCGCTGACACTTTTTTTGTCTGTGGTTTTATATGCAATGGTTGTCGGAAATGTTATTCTGTTTATGTTTGACATAGTACCGTTCTGGGTATGTATTGCAGTGCTTGTATCTTTGGCAATCTTTTTGATGGGGGTAAACAAACTTTCGTGGACATTGTATCTTCGCTCGCTTGACAGGTGTGACAACGATCCCGATGGATTTATACAGCAGCAGGAAAAGCTTGCAATGAAAGCAGATAAAAAATATAACCTCAAAACGCTTATTAATCTGAATATGATAGTTGGTATACTGATGCATGAAAGATTTGATGAGGTACATAAAAGATTGCCCGGGATCGGCAAAAGTATCATGCCGAATGATCATATGAGCAAGTTTCAGTATATATCGATCTTACTGTCAGTTGAGATGAAGAAAAAGAACTTTAATAGTGTTGACTATTATATTTCGGAAATGAGATCGATTCTTTCGCAGATGAACTTAAACACTCCCGGATACAACGCCAATGTAAAAGAAAAGTATAATTATATAATAAACGGATATATGCAGCGCGCCGAGTTTTTCAGCCGAAGTCCGGAAATGCTTTCAGGTAAGGACAGATATATCGCTGAAAATATGGTGAAATATGTTGATGGAATGATGTCTTTTTCTTCGGGAATAAAAGTGTTTAAAAATTACTACAGACTTGCTAATATGTATGATAAGGCTGTGGCATATACGATTCTGGGAGAAAAGGAAAAGGCTGACGAATTGTTTAATGAAGTAACAGCGTCATCTTATCTGTATCCGTTTATTGACAGAGCGCGAAGATATAAGGAAAAAGGAGATGTCAATGTATTAATGGGCTGATAATATCTCTGCTTTGTAAAAAAATATTGCTCGATAACCGCCTTCGGGCGGTTGAATTTTTTTAGCAGAGTGTAATAAATAGTGCTAATGCTGTCTAAACTGATATTAGGATAATTAATGCGCTCTCGGATATGTTTGCAGCATACACGTGCTTAATAGGCTGATAAGGTATAGAATACTGATGATTACTGGAAAAATATTATAATTTTTCTGAATTACGTATTGACATTCGGGAATTTAAGTGTTACATTATAAGTAGATTAGCACTCGGATGTTGAGAGTGCTAACAAAGAGGTGGCTTGGATGGAACCTACTCAAAGAAAAATGAAGATCCTTGAAGCAGTTGTTGAAGCATATATAAAAACAGGTGAGCCTGTGGGATCTAAAACACTTTGTGATGCACTTGATTTTGCCGTTTCTTCGGCAACAGTGAGAAATGATATGGCTGAGCTTGCCTCGATCGGGTTGCTGGAACAAACACATACTTCCTCGGGACGAATTCCGACTGAGCTTGGCTACAGAATTTATGTTGATAAGCTTATGAAGTCCGTTCCGCTGACAAAGTATGAAAAAAGTCGTATCGACGATATTCTTTACCTCAGTTCCGATGCGCCTGAGCATCTGCTTGAGAGCGCTGCCGATATGCTGTCAAGGCTGACCGGCTGCGCGGCAGTGGCGGCTTCGCCTTCGGCTGAAAGAGCTGTTATAAGAAAGATCAGATTCGTACAGACAGGCGGCTGTACAGCAATGACAGTGCTGATCACTTCAACAGGGTCAGTCAAAACAAAGCTTTTCAGATGTGACTTTATGATTACGCCTGAGGTGCTTGAAGGATTTGAGCAGACAGTAAATGACCGCTTCGATGGCTTGCTTGTGACCGGTGTTACACCTGCATTTATGCAAAGCACAGCGGCTGCCCTCGGAGAAATGTCGATACTGATGTCAAATGCGCTGCTTTCAGTGCATGATGTCGCAAAGGACGCTGCTGCGGCAAATGTTGCGATAAAGGGACAGTCAAATCTGTTTACGATGCCGGAGCTTGCATCGGCGGACGGCAAAAAAGTAATGGAATTGCTCGGACATTCCGGGGAACTTGCAAAGCTGCTTTCGGCAGCCGGAACTAAAGCAAGCGTTATGATCGGAAGCGAGAGCAATAATCCTGCATTTGCAAATCTCAGCATAATTGCTTCACATTATACTGCGGCTCCCGAATGTACGGGAGCGTTGGCATTGATAGGCCCGGTCAGAATGGATTATCCGAAGGTGATATCGTCTCTGGAATATACGGCTGAGGCTGTGGGCGCAATGCTTATGGGATTGATTGAGGCTGAATGATAATGCAGGAATGAAAGGAGAGAATTTATCTTGGCAAGAAAAAAGTCTGCTAAGACGGCAGCAGTAAGTGCAGAAAATACTGCAGCAAAAAATGAAAATACTGAAAAGGAAAGTGAACAGTCTGCTGTCGAAACAGTAAGTAAGGAAGATTACGATAAGCTGAAGGAGGAATTTGATTCGCAAAAGGATCAGTTTCTGAGAATGGCAGCGGAATATGATAATTTCCGTAAAAGAACCGAAAAGGAAAAGCTTGCTACATTTGATAATGCGCTGGCAACTACAGTTGAAGCATTTCTGCCCGTGGCTGATAATTTCGCCCTCGCGCTTGCGTCAGGAACCGACAGCGGCGAGGAATTTAAAAAGGGTATAGAAATGATCGAAAAGCAGCTTGATACTGCTTTTGAAAAGCTTAATGTAGTAAAATTCGGAGAAAGAGGCGAACCTTTTGATCCGCTGCTGCATGATGCGATCTCCAGAGTGGATGATGATGAACTCGGAGAGGATATGATCGTTTCAGTTTATCAGAAGGGTTATAAAATCGGAGATAAGATTATACGTCATGCAATGGTCCAGGTAGCAAATTGATGCTTGGGAGCATAATTATATAAGTCAGCGGCTTTCAGCCGGTCAATATACAAATAAAACAAAAAATTAATTTATTGGAGGAAACAATTATGGCAAAGACAATCGGTATCGATCTTGGTACAACTAATTCATGCGTAGCAGTAATCGAAGGCGGTGAGCCGGTAGTAATAGCAAATGCGGAAGGCTCAAGAACAACTCCTTCAGTTGTTGCTTTTGCAAAAAACGGTGAAAGACTGGTAGGTCAGGTAGCAAAGCGTCAGGCAGTATCTAATCCTGATAATACAATTGCTTCAATTAAAAGACATATGGGTTCTGCTCATAAGGTAAATATTAGCGGCAAGGATTATACTCCTCAGGAGATCTCCGCAATGATACTTACAAAGCTTAAGAAGGATGCAGAGGCTTATCTCGGAGAGAAGGTTACTCAGGCAGTTATTACAGTTCCGGCTTATTTTACGGATGCTCAGCGTCAGGCTACAAAGGATGCCGGTAAGATCGCAGGTCTTGATGTAAAAAGAATAATCAACGAGCCTACGGCGGCTGCGCTTTCTTATGGTGTTGATAAGGAAAACGATCAGAAGGTTATGGTTTATGACCTCGGCGGCGGTACTTTCGATGTATCTATCATCGAGATGGGCGACGGTGTTCAGGAAGTTCTCGCTACAGCAGGTAACAATAAACTCGGCGGCGATGACTTCGATCAGAAGATTATCGACTGGCTCGTTCAGAGCTTTAAAAATGATAACGGTATAGATCTATCGGGTGACAAGACAGCAATGCAGCGTCTGAAGGATAAGGCTGAAAAGGCTAAGATCGAGCTTTCAGGTATTACTACCGCTCAGATCAATATACCATTCATTACAGCAGATGCAACAGGTCCTAAGCACCTCGATTATACCCTTACAAGAGCTAAGTTCAATGAGCTTACTGCTGACCTCGTTGAGAAAACAATGGGTCCTGTTCGTCAGGCACTGTCTGACTCCGGTCTTAGTATCAGCGAAATAGATAAAGTCCTTATGGTAGGCGGTTCTTCCAGAATCCCGGCTGTACAGGATGCTGTTAAGGGTCTTATAGGCAAGGATCCGTTCAAGGGAATCAACCCCGATGAATGTGTTGCTATCGGCGCAGCTATACAGGCAGGTGTACTTGCCGGTGATGTACAGGGACTTCTTCTTCTTGACGTTACACCGCTTTCACTTGGTGTTGAAACACAGGGCGGCGTTATGACTAAGATCATCGACAGAAATACAACTATTCCGACTAAGAAAAGCCAGATTTTCTCAACAGCAGCAGATAATCAGACACAGGTTGAAGTAAATGTTCTTCAGGGTGAAAGAGAATTTGCAAGAGATAACAAGCAGCTTGGCCTCTTTAAACTTGATGGTATCGCGCCGGCTATGAGAGGTGTTCCGCAGATTGAGGTTACTTTCGATATAGATGCAAACGGTATTGTAAATGTATCTGCTAAGGATCTTGGCACAGGCAGAGAACAGCATATTACGATAACCTCCAGCACAAATATGAACAAGGATGATATCGAAAAGGCTATTAAGGACGCTGAACAGTATGCTGCTGAGGATAAGAAGCGCAGAGAAGAAGTAGATAAGAGAAATGAGGCTGAAAACCTTGTTTATGCTGTTGAAAAGCTTCTCAGTGAAAACGGTGAGCATATTGCAGATGGCGACAAGGAAAATCTCAATACAAAAGTGGCTGCTGTAAAGGCTGCTCTTGCAGGCACAGATATGGATATTATCCAGTCATCAAAGGATGAACTGCAGAAGGCTATGTATGCAGTGTCTGAAAAGCTTTATCAGGATGCGGCAGCACAGGGCGCAGCAGCTCAGCAGGCACCGCAGAGCAACGACAACGGTGTATATAACGCAGATTTTACCGATGTTGATGAATAATCGTTGTTTGCATTAAACAGTCACAGGGAAAGCCGCATTACGGTTTTCCCTTTTGACGATAGAAGAGAATGATATGATGGGATAAGTATTTATTATTCTGTATATGAGATTCTTTGTTCAGTATTACTGGGGTGATATTAATTGGCAGATAAAAGAGATTATTATGAGGTGCTTGGCTTGCAGAAGGGCGCTTCAGAGGATGAAATAAAAAAAGCCTTCCGTAAGCAGGCAAAAAAGTATCATCCAGATCTTAATCCGGGAAATAAAGAAGCAGAGGCTAAGTTCAAGGAAGTGAACGAGGCTTATGAGGTGCTTTCGGATAAGGATAAGCGTTCGCGCTATGACAGATTCGGTTTTGCGGGAGTTGATCCGAATTACGGTGCCGGTTCGACTGCTTACGGCGGAGGAAATCCGTTTGGTCAGGATATTGATATCGGGGATATATTTAACAGTTTTTTCGGCGGCTTTGGCGGAAGAAGTACAAGAAATCAGAATGCGCCGAGAAAAGGCTCCGATGTTGAAACGTCGATAACAATATCGTTTGAAGAAGCAGCTATGGGATGTAAAAAAGAGGTTACATACCAGAATGTAGAAAGCTGTAAGGAATGTAAGGGTACAGGCGCAGCAGAGGGAACAAATCTTAAAACCTGTCCGGATTGCCGTGGGACCGGTAATGTTACGGCGCAGAAGCGTACACCGTTTGGTGTTGTACAGACATCACAGGCGTGTGAAAAATGCCGCGGCAAGGGTAAGGTTATTGAAAAACCATGTCCTAAGTGTTCGGGTGTGGGAAGAATACGTTCGTCAAGAACAGTTACGGTAACTGTTCCGGCCGGTATAAGCCAGGATCAGATACTGAATATCGGCGGTCACGGCAACAGCGGTTACAACGGCGGTCCTGCGGGAGATCTGCATGTATATATCAATGTTAAGAAGCATGAGATATTCGAGCGCAAGGGAGATGACGTATGGTGTGAGATACCGATCACATTCACTCAGGCTGCAATCGGACATGAGGTGGTAGTTCCGACGCTTGACGGCAAGGCAAGCTATACCGTACATGCGGGTACACAGCCGGGGGATATTTTCAAGCTTAAAGGCAAGGGTATACCTCATCTGAATTCAAGAGGCAGAGGCGACCAGTATGTAAAGGTTACTATAGAGGTGCCGAGAAATCTTACAGAAGAACAAAAGAAAATGCTTACTCAATTTGATAAGTCATGTTCCACAAAGAATTATCAGAAACGTTCGAGCTTCTTTGATAGGGTAAAGAATTTGTTTAAGGATTGATAAGGCTTAGGATATGATAGCTCCTGTGAATATAGCAGGGGCTATTTTTTATGCACGTGTTTTTTGTGTAGTAAATCATTGACTTTTGTGGAAAAAATGTATATAATTTATATTGTAAGTATATGTTTGACTTTATCTTTTTACACGAAGAACTGAAATGGTATTTGTGTACAGTAAAGGAGTTTTTGGAATGACAACAAAAAAATGTATGTATGGTCATTATTACAATGCGGATCAGTTTTCTTTTTGTCCGTATTGTGCCGATAAAAAAAGAACTTCTACCGTTACACCAAACGGCAGAGATATTTTTTCATCAACACAAAATAATTCCGCAATGCCGAATAATGATGACGATGAAAAAACAGTATTATTGTCATCAGATCTGAGTGTCGATGAGCTTCTGGCAGGAATGAAAAGCGGACAGCAGGAGCCTGTTACCGAAATGGATGTTGAGCAGAATTCGGATGACTATGAAAATGAAAGCGCGCAGGTGCCGTCTGAGCCCGAAGAAAAAAATATCGATGAGATCATAAAGAATGCTGTAGTAGGTTGGCTCATTTGCATTGAGGGCGCTGCTTACGGGGAAGTATTCCCGCTGCACAGCGGAACATTTTATATAGGCCGGTCGCCTAAAATGGATATCGTTCTTGATAAGGATCCGGATGTTGTTATGTTCTACCATGCAACAATAATCTATGATCCCGAGAATAAGGAATTCTCTGTTCAGCCCGGCGAATCTATGGAATTGTATTATAAGAACAAAAAGCCTGTTAATTATAAGGAAAAGCTTGAGGCTTATGATACACTTACAATAGGAAAAACCAAGCTGCTGTTTTTCCCGCTTTGCGGCAGTGAGTTTTCGTGGGATGAAATAAAGGAGGAAAAATCATGAATAATTATGGCAGTCAGAAAAAAGAAATGCGTCCGGCAGCGATTATCTCGATTATCATGGTAATTGTATTTGCGCTTGCAACAGTCGGTATGGCATTTCTGCCTATTATGGAGATCGAGATCAGTTCGTCAGCATCAACATCATTAACTCCGAGTGCAAGCGTCTACGGCGGAAGCACAACTCCAAAGCTCGGATATAAGGCAAGTCCGACGCTTTTGGACGTTACATCATTCGGAAAATACGGAACACTTAATGAAAGAAGCAAAACTCCGGGATACATTGTTACAGATGAAGATGGAGTATATTCCACATTTTTGCTTGCAGCAGAGTTTTATAAGTATGATACGACAAGTATTATAACAGCAGCTCCTGAAAAAACTGACGGCGGCAAGATGTTTGATACGTTCTCTACAATTTTGTTCTTTACCGTCATAGGTACAGCTGTTTTGGCTATACTTGGGAAATTACTCATTTCTACAGGGTTCGGCAGGGGTCTTGCGCTGGCATTTTCTCTGATCGGGTTTATATGCTGCTCAGGTTATATGATTTTCATAATTCTTGCAATGTCAAAGGCCAATGACGGAAGTGTACTCAAAAGCTTATTAGGTGTCAGTGGAATTAACTTCGAAGTTAAAATGGGTCTTGGACTTATACTTATGGTTGCTTTTTCATTTGTTACATTTATATTCAGCTGTGTGGCAAATTCAGAAGCATCCGCTTTCAGATTTTCAAGCCGTCCTTCAGGCGTTCAGAAGGCTCCCGAAAACTTCAATATGCCTGTAAATAATAACTATCAGCCTTCAGCACCTCAGAATAATATGAATCAGTTTGCAAATAATTATTCTCAGCCGGTACCGCAGAATAATAATTTTGGAATGTCAAATGCTGAAATGGATAGATTTGCTCCTCCTGCGCCCCCTGTATCTCCCGCGCCTCCTGCTCCTTTTGTGCCTCCGACACCTGCTGTAAATGCAGCGCCTTCTGATATTTCTGTTACGCTTAAAAAGCCTTCTTCGGCAGGCGGACAGATCGAAGGTCTGAGCGGAGCTTATCAGTCAGTAAGTATCGATGTCCCTGCCGGAGAAAAGATCATTATCGGCAGAGATCCGAATTGCAGTAATATTGTAGTTGAATCCACTTCAAAGGATGTCAGCAGAGCACACTGCGAAATCGAATTCGATGAGCAGACAGGCTTATTCAGAGTAACCGATACATCATCGAACGGTACTTTTGCGAATGGAAATCCACTTGTAAAGAATCAGGCAACCTCGCTTCCGAAGGGAACTATCATTTCCCTCGGTAAGGGTGAGATCAGATTTAAGTTAAAATAAAAGGGAGGAACGTTTGTATGATAAAAACAACAAGATGCCCGAATAACCATTATTACGATATGGAAAAATTTTCAAAGTGTCCATACTGCGGCGCACAGGGAGTAAGTGTTCCTGTACCGCAGCAGGCAGCGGCAACGGCATCTGAAGAAAAGAAGGCTGCTGAACCGAAAAAGGAAGCTGTCAGAAAATATCCGCTTGCAGGATGGCTTGCGTGTGTTAAAGGTCCTTCAGTGGGAAAAGTATTTCCTGTCAGAGATTACAGAAATTTTATTGGCAGCTCGGATAAAATGGATATTGCGATAAAAAATGATGATATGATTGCGCGTGACCGTCACGCGGTAATAACATATGAGCCTGTCAAGCGTGTTTTTCTTGCGCAGGAGGGCAGTTCAAGAGAGCTGTATTATTTAAACGATGAGGCAGTGCTTGAGAACAAAACGCTCAAGTCCTATGACAGGATAAAGATAGGCAATTCGGAGTTCGTTTTTGTGGGGCTTTGCGGTGATAAGTTCTCATGGAACGATTATCCGAAGGAAAAATGATCAAATTAGAAATTGAAGGGTGCGGCACTTGTTGCCGCCCTTTTTTGTATAGTAAAACCACTCGCTAGGCGAGTGGTTCAAAAAAGCTTAAGCGATAAGGAAGAAATAAAAACTCCTTTTGCTGTATAATAAAAGTGCGGTCTGCTAACTGCAAAAAAACAGCAAAAGGAGGAATTCAGAATGGGACTGAATGACATACATAGTTTATCACATACAAAATGGAATTGCAAATACCATATAGTGTTTGCGCTAAAATACAGAAGAATGGTATTCTATAAGGAAAAGCGAACAGCAATAGGAAAAATACTTAGGCAGTTGTGTGAATGGAAAGGAGAAAATATCATAGAAGCAGAGGTTTGCACTGACCATGTACATATGTTGGTGGAGATACCGCCTAAGTTTGCTGTATGAAGCTTTATGGGGTATTAGAAAGGCAAAAGTAGTACAATTCTATATGAGCAATTCGGCGAATTGAAGTATAAATACCGCAATAGAGAATTCTGGTGCAAAGGGTACTACGTAGATACCGTTGGGAAAAATACAAGCCGAATTGCGGAGTACATCAAGAATCAGTTAAAAGAAGATCAATTGGGTGAACAATTAACAATGAGTGACGTTGGCCCTTTTAAGGGCGGCAAGTAACAATCCCCACGCAGGTGGCAGATCGTATTACGCGTTTGACGCGTAGCGAAGAACAGAGGGCTATGCCCGCATATGAAAAACCACCCGCTCGGCGGGTGGATGTTTATTTCTGCAAAAAGTATTTTGCTGATATATGCAAATTTAAAAATATTTGTCCAAATTGCCTATGATAAAAAAATAAAAAAAGTATTATAATTTATATATGTAATAATACACTTCAAAAAATATAGATAAGAATCAGAAAAAGTTGAATATTATAACCGCAAAACTTTTAAGAGTAAAAAAACAGTCGTGCAAAATAAAATGCATGACTGTTTTCTGAATAATCAGAATTTAAAGTTATCTATGTGGATATGTTCAGCCTGAAGAATGGCGGTAATTGGCAATTCTGTATATGCTTCTGCTTCTGTCAGGGATATTTTCATGGGCAAGCACGGCACTGTGCTCATAGGAATTGACATAGCTGATTGCAAGTCCGATTAAAAGCCAGAAGATAAGTATTCTGTATGACAGGTCGACAAGCAGCGCGACCTCAAACATTGAATATGCGCAATACGCTGAACAAAAGGCCGTCAGATACATAAGTACACGTCCGTCTTTTCTGTTTTCATTTCTGTATCTGAAAATAGCTTTTAGCATTGATTTTGCTATAGTAATGGCAAATATCATAAAAGTAAAGAAACCTGCAAGTCCATAGCTGATGATAATCGTTATAAGACCGTTGTGAAAATCACCGTATTTCAGACCGCCGAGATAGTATTTTCCGAATTCTACAATATTTTCCTTTCCTACTCCGAATATAGGGAAAAGTCTGAAAAGTCCGAGTGATTGTTTCCATATCACAAAACGTCCGCTGTCAATATTGGTGTTCTGGTGTTCAAACGTTGTTGGTGTAGACTGGGCCGGAGGGGGAGTGACCTCTGTACCGGGGATTTTTGGTGGAGACGGTGTATTTACAGGCTTTGAAATCGAGAACAATAAAGCAATCCCTTGCTGTACGAGTGTACGTATTGTCAAAAGAACTGCGGCTATAAGAACACCTGCAATTATCAGCGCAATGAATCTGAGTAAAAAATGCATGAAAGAAGCTTTGCAGCCTTTGAATATAACATAAAAGAATATAAACCAGAAATAAATGATAAGCAGCAGCAGGGAATCGTTCGAGTCGGTAAGTATCAGAGCCAGGCTGTTAATGAAAATACAAATGCTGTACAGAATGATCTGTTTTTTGTGGAGCTTTCCGACAGCCTTTTTCATTACCCACAGTATGTTGCAGAATATTATACTCATCAGAGCATAAAATGCCGTTACATTTGCATTGAATAAAATTCCGACAAATCGGTTTTCATGAATAGCAAAAGAATCACCGTTTATTTTGAAGCCGGATGGGAATATTGCAAGAAGAATAAGTCCGGCTAACATGATAATCGTTGTTACTGCATTAAGATAATCAAGCAGGGCGCATACTTCACGCCGGCAGCTGTTTTTGCTTCGTCCGGCGTGGATACCGTAAAAGAATAAAAAGCAAAACAGCATATAACAGACAATGTACATATTCCGGAAAAAATTATGTCTGCAATGAAGTATGCATGTAAGCGTGGCTAAGCCGATAAATAAGTATATAAGTGAGCGGTTGCGTACGCGAAAGATCATTTTTTTGTATATGAATTTATATCCGACCAGGTATGCCGCCCAGATCATTGTTATACCGGCTGCGACATAGAAAAAATCACGTATAAGACAAAGCGAGGCAAAGAAAAACGAACTTATAAATACCAATCTGAAATTTTCATCATTGTTAAAAAAGCCTATAATGTGTCCCAGAATACCGTTGGACGTTTTTTTCACACGATCACCCCAAATAGAATTCTTGTCTAATCGGATTATACATCAATTTATAATCGATTTCAATTATTCTGTCGTGTTTGGAAGGATTTTGTCAATATATTGTTAAAAAAAATACAGCCAAAATTAATTTTTGTAAATTACGTCATAGTGATATTTGTTCCGTAATGAAGTATGAAAAAATCGACCGGATTTCCTTGTATTTATGTAAAAAACCAAAAAGAAAAAATTCAGGAATTGTTTTTTGACTTATAATCCGATAATGGTTGAAAGTTTGATTTTATTGTGTTAAAATTATATGGATATTTAATGTTAATAAGCTAATGTATCGGAAGGGGTAAGTAATATGTGCGGATTATGCGGCTTTACCGGAAAAGTTACCGACAGAGATAAGGTCCTCGAAAACATGACGGATGTCATTACTCACAGAGGTCCTGACAGTGTTGGATATTATAAAGACAGCAGGATATCAATGGGCTTTCGCCGTCTTAGTATTATAGATCTTGAGGGCGGTCATCAGCCTATATATAATGAAGATAAAACATTAGTTCTGATGTTTAACGGAGAAATATATAATCATCGTGAGCTGAGGGAAGAACTTAAACAGTGCGGTCATGATTTTTATACAAATGCCGATTCAGAAGTCCTGATCCACGGCTTTGAGCAGTGGGGCGAAAAGCTTTTGAATAAGCTTAGGGGAATGTTCGGCTTTGCAATATATAATACAAAGGACGGTTCTATCTTTATAGCAAGGGATTTCTTTGGTATAAAGCCGATGCATTATGCTGTAATAGACGGAGAACTGATTTACGGTTCGGAAATAAAAAGTATTCTTGAGCATCCGAAATATGTCAAGAGATTCAATTACAAAGCGCTTGATAATTATCTTTCCTTCCAGTATGTAGTACCGCCGGAAACATTTTTTCAGGATATATACTGTTTGCTTCCGGGTCATTTTATGTGGTTTAAAAATGGGAAGGTAAGTATTACCAGATATTTTGAAGCTACTTTTGACCCGGATTACAGCCTTACAGAAAAGGAAGCCGTGGATAAGATCGAGGCTGCATTTGAAAACTCAGTGAATACTCATAAGATCAGTGATGTTGAGGTAGGATGCTTCCTGTCGAGCGGCGTTGATTCGAGCTATGTATCAACTTATTTTGCAGATCAGAAAACCTTTACCGTAGGTTTTGATTTCGGAGAAAGATATAATGAGATCAGTTGGGCTGAGGGACTGTCAAAGGAAATAGGTGTGGATCATCATACACATCTGATCGGGTCCGAAGAATTCTGGTCGGCGGTGCCTAAGGTACAGTATCATATGGATCAGCCGCTTGCCGATCCGTCATGTATTGCGCTTTATTTTGTGTCCAAGCTTGCAAGCGAATATGTTAAGGTCGTACTTTCGGGCGAAGGCGCAGATGAGCTTTTCGGCGGTTATACGGTATATAATGAGCCTCATGTTTTCAAGATGTACCAGAAGGTTCTGCCTGAAAAACTGAGATATGCATTGGCAAGAAAAGCAAAAAAATGGCCTCATATCAAGGGCAGAGGATATATTCTCAGAGGAGCAAGAAAAACAGAGGATAAATTTATTGGTAATGCCTTTATGTATGATGATGAGGAGAAAAAACAGATACTTAAGGATAACTCTATTGTGACACGTCCGCAGGATCTTTGCCGCAAATATTACGACAGAGTAAAGAATTATGACGAAGTGACAAAAATGCAGTATCTTGATATCAACCTTTGGATGGTTGGTGATATTCTTCTTAAAGCCGACAGAATGAGTATGGCCAATTCGCTTGAGTTGAGGGTCCCGTTTCTTGACAAGGAAGTATTCAAGGTTGCAAGAACTATTCCAACAAAGCTTCGTATTGCACATGGTACAACGAAATATGCAATGCGTATGGCTGCGTTGCGCCATCTTCCGAAAGCAACGGCTCAGAAGCCGAAGCTCGGTTTCCCTGTACCTACAAGAGTATGGCTCAAGGATGAAAAATATTATCAGAGAGTAAAGGAAATGTTTACTTCGCCCATAGCAGAAAAATTCTTCAATACAGAATTGATTGTTTCTTATCTTGATGATCATTTTAACGGCAAGGATGACAACAGCCGTAAGGTATGGACGATTTATGTATTTCTTGTATGGTACAGTATATATTTCGGTGATGAAGAAAAAATAAACCGTCCTGACGGAGTTACTGTTCCGAGTAACGAAATATGACCCAAAGAAGTTAACCAATATCCATTTTCGGGTTCGGGCCTGATACAGATCAACCGGTGTGATTGAATGTTAGATACACAGTCACACCGGTTATTAAGCATAAGGGGATGATTATTCTGAAACGTGTTATAGCATTATTAGTTTTGACTTTTTCTGTTTTATGCTGTGCTTTTACCGTTAATGCTCAGCAAACAGGAAAACTTACATTATCTGTTGATGAGGAAGTTGAGCCGGGAAAATCATTTGAGCTCAGAGTGAACTATCATGCATCGGAATGTATCGGGGCTTTTTATGGATATTTGCAGTATGATACAAACAGTCTTAAACTGACAAAATTATCGAAGGAAGATAAGCTGGATACAGATGTTTTTAAATATGAAGATACTGATGGAGTTGTCAGGATTATTTATATGACAAAAACTGATGATTCGGAGGATGTTGATTTTATTCTGCGTTTTTCGCCGAAAAATAAGGACATTACTGAATATCGTTTTGCTTCAGAAGTTTATGAAGTGTATTCTGTTGATGAAAAGAAGCTATCATCCGATAGGCAGGAATTTAATGTCAGTATAAAAAAGTCTGATAAAACGAAAAACACAGATAATAAGAAAATAAAGGAAGAATCTCAGAATAAAAAAATTACCGTAAAATCAGATGCAGATGACGAAAAATCAGACAGTGATGACTCTGGAAAGACGCAAAATAAAGCTTCTGATGCTGAGGTGTCTGTAAAAATTCCAAAGCGTTCGGATAAATATGACAACAGTTCGGGAAAAGGATCGCTTTCGGAGAATAATTCATATGTGGATACAAGTGACAAAGATAATGATAATGATAATG
>CACYDC010000097.1 GCA_902773025.1 uncultured Ruminococcus sp. | reverse complement strand
GATGAAGAACTCTCCTTTATCTCAACATTTCCGTTTCGTTTGAATATTAGTGAAAGTGTTGTATTTTCGTGGAACCTCTTGTCTTCAAAGCTGGCAAAAACAAAATCAGCGGGTCTGAAATTAAGTCCATCAGCGGATGCAAGTCTTTCTGCAAATGAATCGAAGGATCCCCGGATGAGTGTATTATTATCCTTGAAAATTTTATCAATTTCGGGAGTAATGTCTATACTTGTTATTGAATCCGGAAGTATCAATTCCTTTAAGGTTTTTAATTTTGCAAGAAATTGGGGATCTACTCCGGTAAATCCGAAATCATAACCTGCGGCAATAGAATCTTTGATAAGAAGAGTTATGTCTTTTGGATAACGATGATACTTTTTCGTGAATTTACTAATTATCTCGTCCGGTTTCTGAATATCAAGCAGCCCGCTTTCGCACAGGATTCCTTCTCCCCAGGCGGAAAGAGAAAGCTCATACTCCGCACCGTATGTATCTGAATAAAACGTATGATCTAATAAACACATATTTTTTCCTCCGCAGTTTTTTATCATTATAGCATACTGTCCCGACCACTGCTACACTTTTTCGCATTAAAAGTATTATACCCTTTTATTTTAGTAGAATAAACACAAGTTTTTTGGGAAAGGGGTCCGGGGGATAACCTTTTTTTCAAAAAAAGGTTTCCCACGGCAGGGTTTGGGACAGAGTCCAAATATTCTGAAGAAGAAAGATGATTTCCATGCCCCTGAAAATTGAGCTCTTGAAAATGCAAAGTGATCGTGATATTATAGTTAAAGAAATCAAACATTATAATAGATGGTGTTTTTATGGAGCAATATAAGGTTACAGGAATGAGCTGTGCTGCGTGCAGTTCAAGGGTTGAAAAAGCTGTTTCAAAAGTGCCCGGAGTAGAGAACTGCGCTGTCAGCCTTCTCACAAATACAATGAGCGTTGATGGGACAGCCTCTGAAAAGGAAATAATTCAAGCGGTTGTAAATGCAGGATACGGGGCTTCAAAAAAAGGTGCGCCGTCTAAATCTGCGCAGTCCGTCGATGACTTTATGAAGGACAACGAAACGCCTCGGCTGATAAAACGCTTGATAAAATCAGGACTAGTTCTTTTGGTTCTGATGTATTTTTCGATGGGACACATGATGTGGGGATTTCCTGCCCCTGCCGCATTTGACAATCTCGTATTTCTTGCCGTGTTTGAAATGCTTCTCGCAATCGTGATAATTATAATCAACGCAAGTTTTTTTACAAACGGCTTCAGGTCGCTGCTTACAGGTCATCCGAATATGGATTCGCTGGTGGCGCTTGGCTCGTCAGCCGCTTTCTGTTACTCGCTTGCCGAGCTTTTCATTATGATACTTGCCCAGGGTAACGGCGATCAAGAAACCGTCATAAAATACGGCATGAACCTGTATTTTGAATCTGCGGCAATGATCCCAACCCTGATCACAGTTGGAAAAATGCTTGAATCATTTTCAAAAGGAAAAACTACCAATGCGTTGAAGGGTCTTATGAAGCTTGCGCCAAAGACGGCTGTACTTTATAGTGACGGCGAAGAACACGAGGTAGGTATTAATCAGGTCAAAGAAGGCGACATATTCGTGGTAAGGCCCGGAGGCAGTATTCCTGTTGACGGCATTGTGATATACGGCTCATCCTCGGTGGATGAATCGGCTCTTACCGGTGAAAGCATACCTGTTGACAAGGAGGTTGGTTCGGAAGTTTCAGCGGCTACTATGAACAGATCCGGATATATCCGGTGCCGGGCTGCAAGAGTCGGTGAGGATACTACGCTTTCTCAGATAATCAAAACCGTATCGGATGCGGCTGCAACAAAAGCTCCCATTGCAAGGATCGCAGACAAGGTATCAGGTGTATTTGTACCTGCTGTAATTTTTATTTCAATGCTGACTTTAGCAGGCTGGATGGTCGCAGGCAGGGAGTTCGGCTTTGCCGCCGCAAGAGCAATATCGGTACTTGTGATAAGCTGCCCCTGCGCTTTAGGACTTGCTACTCCTGTTGCGATAATGGTCGGCAGCGGAGTGGGAGCAAAAAACGGCATACTTTATAAAACCGCCGAAGCACTTGAATCATCAGGTAAAGCAAATATTGTTGTACTTGATAAAACAGGCACAATTACCGAAGGAAACCCTGCTGTTACCGATATTATTCCCTGTGGGATCACAGAAGCGGAATTGCTGACACTTGCATCGGCTCTTGAAGCACGAAGCGAACACCCGCTTGCAAAAGCAGTAACAGAAAAGGCGGGAAATATCGCCGTCCCTGAGGTGACGGATTTTCAGGCCGCTGCCGGAAATGGGCTTTCGGCGCTTCTTGACGGAGAACCCATTGCCGGAGGAAATCACAGATATATTTCCCGGAAATGCAGTATTCCAGAAGAATTTGCAACAAGAGTCAGAGAGCTTTCAGACGAGGGTAAAACTCCCCTTCTTTTCGTCAGGGGCGGAATGTTCATCGGACTTATTGCGGTTGCCGACACGATAAAGGAAGATTCTCCAGAGGCTTTGAAAGAACTTAAGGGCATGGGTCTGAAAGCGTTAATGCTCACCGGCGACAATGAACGCGCCGCAAAAGCCGTAGGCAAACAGGCAGGTATTGATGATGTTATTGCCGGAGTTTTGCCGGATGGTAAGGCACAGATAATAACCGATATTAAAAAACGCGGTAAAGTGATCATGGTTGGCGACGGCATCAACGATGCTCCCGCTCTCACATCCGCCGATACAGGGATAGCATTAGGCGCCGGAACAGATATTGCGATAGATGCGGCGGATATAGTTATTATGAAGAACAGGCTTACCGATGTTTCGGCAGCCATTCGACTTAGCCGCGCGACCGTCAGAAATATCCGTGAAAACCTTTTCTGGGCGTTTATCTACAATGCGGTGTGTATTCCCCTTGCAGTCGGTTTGTACGGAATAGAAATGAAGCCCGTCTACGGTGCGGCGGCTATGGCGTTATCAAGCTTTTGTGTTTGTATGAATGCACTGAGGCTGAATCTTGTTAAAATTCATGGCACAGGCCATGATAAAATTATCAAAAAAACGGAGGAAAAAAACATGACAAAAACAGTAAGAATTGAAGGAATGATGTGCGGACACTGTGAGGCAAGAGTCAAAAAAACTCTTGAAGCAATTGACGGTATTGAAAGCGCTTTCCCTGACCACAATGCAAATACCGCTGTTATCACTCTAAGCAAGGACGTATCTGAGGATATTATCCGTTCCGCTATAGAGACCCAGGATTACACATTTGTTGGAATCGAATGACAGATTAAGTTTGTTTTCTCAGACTCCAAATCAACACTGACAAATATCCTTGACCGCTATGCAGTATGAGAGGAGAGATGTGTTATCTCTGATGAGCTTTTACTCAGGCACTGTTCGCCCACAGTGATCGGTTTAAAGACAGAGAATATGTTTGTCTGTCGTTTTGACGGCAAGTAACAGGACGCAGTTCTCTTCAAAAGCTTACTAAAATCTATGCTGATTTGTATATTTACCGGCCTTCAAAGCTGAAAAGAGATCCGAAAGACTCACAGGCGGACAAGCTGCTTCAAAACTTCGGTAATAGCTGCAATAATATGAATCTGTGCGTTGTTCTGCTATTTTCCTGAACAGGCGAAACGTGCTCTTTCATCAGCTGGAAATGCTTCTGTATAAGTTGTAAAAGCTGTCAGATTAAAAGCTTTGCGGTTATATACATAAAAAAATTCAAAGCCCCTCTTTATTGAGCAAGGCTTTGAATTTTTTTTATGCACTTTTGCTGTCGTCACTTATTTCTTTTCTCAAACGGCGAATAATCTTCTTTTCAAGTCTTGAAATATAGGATTGTGATATGCCAAGAAGATCTGCTACCTCTTTTTGCGTATGGGGTTTATTACCGTTCAATCCGAATCGAAGCTCCATAATAGACAGCTCTCTTGCATTAAGCCTTTTTACTGCACAGAGCAGTTGGTTTTCTTCGGATTCCTTTTCTATTCTCATATTGACCATGTTGCTGTCACTGCCAAGTATATCGGCAATCAGAAGTTCATTTCCATCGTAATCCACATTCAAAGGTTCATCAATGGATATTTCATTTTTTTGCTGAGATGTCTTTCTGAGAAACATCAGTATTTCATTTTCAATACATCTTGACGCATATGTTGCAAGCTTTATTCCCTTTTCAGGACGAAATGTATTTACAGCTTTGATCAATCCGATTGTTCCTATTGATATAAGATCCTCAACACATACGCCCGACCCTTCAAACTTTTTTGCAATATATACAACAAGTCTTAGATTATGCGTAATCAGCGGTTCTCTTGCATTTTCATCTCCATTTTCTATCCGATCCATTATTTTTGATTCTTCATCAGCTTTAAGCGGCGGCGGCAATGTTTCGGGACCATTTATGTAGTAGATCCCTTCCTTTCCCATTACCATCATACGTAAACGCGCAATACCTGTGGCTGCGATTTCTGAAACTCTTTTTATTCTGCTCATACCATTCCCCCTCTTAGATAATAAGTTCTGATGGGATCAATGCGTCCGCATCACCGGTTATCAGTTCTTCTTTACACAACGCAATATATGCCTCTGCTTTATAATCTCCCTTACTTGTATTTATAATAATTTGTTCAGCTTTGAATGCTTTCATTATACCTTGTCCTCCGACTGATGTATATGGCACTACTCTGAATCCATTTTTTTCGGAAGTACTAATTTCTGATTTCACATCTTCGAATACTCCGCTGCGTACAACGATAACTGAATCTCCGGAAAACGGTTCCTGCAATGTATTTCCGGTATCGACCTTTCCGCTGCATATCACCTCTTTCCCATTATAGTTTATTTTCAGACTGCATATTTCATCGGATAATCTTCCTCTCTGTGTAATGCGAAGTATCACACGCATTATAATATAACATATGATCGTTGTCAGAATCAGAATTGTTGGTGATACAGCGATATATACACTGCTGTTTCTTATTATCAGATTATCCGGAGAAAACAGAATCCATACTGCAATCATTGCTCCGCAATAACCAAAACTAAATAAGAAAAATGCTGCTGCGGTTTTAATAAACAGTTTTCTGTTCATCGGACAGAATGCTGCCGCTGTGACAAGACAAGCAGTAACAAAACTAACAAACATTGATAATCCGGAAGATATGGGCGGTAATAAAATAACAAAAGAACTTACTCCGCCTGCTGCTGCTGCTAAGATCATTCTTCTGAACCGGCAGCTAAGCGACAGGAATTTTTGTACTGTCAATAGAATTATATAGTCTATTATAAAATTAACACAAAACAGAATATCAATATATATTGTTCTTATATATCATCACCTCGTTATTCTTTATTCAGTTAATGCAGTATTATATTCCTGAAGCAATTCTAATATTAATACATTGATAGCGGATAATTTGTCTGTTATCCTTAAATCCTATATAGTTTCATTTTACGCTTAAATCTTTATTTGCACTGTATTGGTATAACTGCCGGCGTGCCTCCGGTGTCGTGTTCGCTGCAAAGTGTCTTTCAAAATTTCCCAATTTTTTTTACTAACATAACTGCAAGACGGGAGAATACACAATGTGCATCCTCCCGCATAGTTTTTATGTTGCCTGTCTGTGTACATTTTCTGCTCCTAAGCCAAAGCTTATAGATAATGCTTCGTCAACCTTGTACATATCATAAGGTTCAAGCCTTCCCATTTTTTCTTTAAGCCTTGTTTTATCAATAGTTCGTATCTGTTCAAGCAAAACTACCGAATCCTTCGACAGGCCGCTATGAGAAGCATAAAGCTTGATATGCGTTGGCAAATCTGCCTTTGTTCCTCTGCTGGTTATTGCAGCTGCGATAACAGTAGGGCTGTAACGGTTTCCGACATTATTCTGAATAATCAGAACCGGCCGTACTCCCCCCTGTTCCGAGCCGACAACCGGACTCAGATCCGCATAATAAATATCTCCTCGTCTGATAAGCATAGATTTTCACGCTCCGAATTTTTATTTGTTGCGCCGATACTATTATTTTGTCCCCGATGAACAAAAAATAATCACTTGCTTACTAAATCAGCACATTATATAGTATTCATTCCGCATGAATTCCGAGCCTGTATATTTGTTATATTTATGTACCTCTGCTTTAGACAAATATGTTTTCCTTTCCCCCTTAAGATATGCTGTATGTAAGCTGTGATAATATAATATATGCCATTCACAGCTGTTTAATACATTAAAAATATTTTTATTTCCGGCAAATTAGTCTAAAAACAAAAAACCTCTACCTGTATTCGTTGAAAAAATCTATACTACGTCTGACAGTAATCATTTTTCCGGTTTCCGGATGTTTAAATATCAGTTCTGAACAGTGCAGACATTGCCTTGGAAAATGCTCCCTGCTTCCGCCATACATTTCATCGCCTGCCAAAGGATTTCCGTAACTTGAGAAATGTGCCCTGATCTGATGTGTCCTGCCTGTTTCAAGCTTTATTTCAAGAAGCGTATATTGATCTTTATAGTTTTTCAAAACATTGAAGTGAGTTACTGCTCTTACTCCACCCTTCCCGGTTTCGCGCTGTATCGTATGGCCCTCTTTCAGCCTTAGCGGCTCATCTATCGTACCGCTGCCTTCAATTCTTCCCTCACACAGGGCCATATATGTTTTTTCTGTATGTGAAGGAAGGAATGCCGCCGCATATGCGTTCTTTGCAGTCAGAACAAGTCCGGACGTATCCTTATCCAGCCTGTTTACTGCGCGGAAAGTATACCTTTCTCCCTTTTGCTGCGCATAAAAAGCTGCGGCATTTGCAAGCGTGTTATCTATATACTCGTGAACAGGATGCACCGTCATATCCGCAGGTTTATTAAATACTATAACGCTTTCGTCCTCATAAGCGATTTCTACAGGAATATTCGTTGGTATTATATGAATATTATCCTCCGGTAATTTAAGCTCTAATATTTCCCCTCCATAAAGCATATCAATACTTCTGACTAATTTTCCGTCAATTGTTATACCGTTTTCTACACGCTTTAGCTTTGTAAGCATTCGTGCAGAAACATTGCAGTATTTTCTGAGAAATATCTTTACACTAATTCCGTCACCGAATTCCGGTACAGTAAATTTCATATTCCTTCCTCCGAAGAAATTTTTAGTATCTCATTCAGATCGCTTATTTTATAATCACACAGCTCATTCGGCATAGATATCTTATTACCCGGATCATAAAGACAGGTATCAAGTCCTCCGTTTTTTCCGCCCTGCATATCTGATGTGAGCGAATCACCCACAACAAGTATCCTTTCCTTTTTCTTTTCATCAATATTATTAATCACATATTCAAAAAATTCTTTTCTTGGCTTCTGTACATTTATCTCATCCGAAATAAACAATTTTTTAAAATATTTACTGATCGATGTTTTAGCAAAACGGCCCCTTTGTACTTTTTTAAGACCGTTTGTTATAATATACATTTCAAAATAATGAGAAAGTTTTTCAACTGCCTCATATGCTCCATCGATAAGAATTGCCTGTTCGGAAAGTCTGTCTATATATTCTTCTGCCAGAGCTCCTACCTGATCAAAACCATCAAAACACTTTTCTATTAGCTCACGGAACCTTCGTACGCGCAGTTCTGAGCGGGTAATGCAATTTTTTTCAAATTCGGTCCACAATCTGCTGTTTATTCTTGTAAAATTCTGATATATTACCTCATTAAACTGCAAATCATACCTATCAAGCGTTTTGTGCAATGCATTATATTCACATTTCCCGAAATCAAATATTGTATTATCTGCATCCATCAACAATGTAGTATATTTTCTTAGCATTTATAATCAGCTCCGTATATACTTTTTTCTCAGATATTCTGCTCATTAAGAGGTGAAAGTACTACCTTACCGTTTTCCCGGGTCTTTCTCATGTCAATTATACGCTGATTTTCAGAACCTCTGAAACGAAGCATCAGATTTCTCAGTTCCTCTACAAATCTTCCGTCGACAAGTATATCAATATTATCCAATATTTCGTCTGTACACCCGATATATCGGCATCCACCAGGAATAAGATCCTTATCATATGTAAAGCCGGTAAACATCCAGATATCTCTCTGCGGAAGCTCTTTTTTAATACGGCGGATAAGCTTAACAAGTTCTTCCTGATTTGATTTTTCAAAAGGTTCTCCGCCGAGTATTGTGATACCGTCGTAATAGCTTTTTGACAATTCATCCATTATGAATTGTTCTATTTCCGGAGTGTACGGTTTTCCATAATCAAAATCCCATGTCTGGGGCTGAAAACAGCCTTTACAGCGGTTTGTACAGCCTGACACAAACACACTCACCCTTATTCCGACACCGTTTGCGCAATCAGCTGTTATTATTTCTCCGACATGCATTTTTTCACCTTCTGTCTTTCTTTTAGTAAAACACATACCACCATTATACACAGTTATTATAGAAAAGGCAAGAAAATCTCTGATTGAAGGCCCGGTAGCACTGCCGGGACTTATTCTATGTCATCCATGCCAAGGATTCCAAATAGTCATGGCTTATCTGATCTCCCGTGTTTCATCAAGTATCTCTGCTTCGGCATTATTCTCCACAAAAGCTGATATCTCATCCATCATGCTATCAGCCATTGAATTATGCGGTACAATAGCTGCAACTCCGATAACTATAATATGGTGAGTATCCTGTTCATCAACCTCTGCTGCTGATACATGAAACTTATTCTGTAGCTTTGCTATCAGGCTTTTTACTATCATTCTTTTCTCTTTAAGGCTATTTACCCATGGGGCATAAAGTCTGAATGTCATTGCAAATATTTTCATAATCTTTTTGTCATCAGCTACGCTGCAAAACGCATTGCCTGCTGAAACTCTCCCTTTCAAATCATATTTTTGATTTCTCTAACCTTGCGACAATTTTTCTTCAAACAGGTAGGCATAATTAGCAGCTGCTGTTATTTTTTTACAAAATTTTTGGGCTGCGCTTTTTGCGACAGCCCATTTTTTTATATTTCTGTGAATGTCAGTATTCTATAAAATACAGCGCATAAGCTTTATTTATCCTTTTTGTTCATATCGTTTCCTAAGTGCCGAAAGCGCCCTTTTTTCGATACGTGAAACATAAGATCTTGAGATTTTCAATAAACCTGCTACCTCTCTCTGAGTGAGCGGTTCATTTCCGTCAAGCCCGTATCTTAATCTGATAATAAGTCTTTCCCTCGGTGACAGCGATTCCCGGATATATTTATCAAGGCTTTCGGATTTGATCTTGATATCAAGATCATCAACGATCGTATCATCGACCGCCATAATATCCATAAGCGTCAAAGCATTTCCGTCGCTGTCCGAATCAATTTCCTCATTTATAGATATATCTTTTGCATTTTTTCTGACGCTGCGAAAATACATTAGTATTTCATTATCGATACACCTTGATGCATAACTTGAAAGACGAATATTTTTATCTGCCCTAAATGTTCTGATTGCCTTTATTAGTCCTATTGTTCCTATTGAAACAAGATCATCGGGATCTGCACCCGTTGAATAATACTTTTTTACGATATGAGCAACAAGACGAAGATTATGTTCTATCAGCTTATCTGCCGATGCCTTATCCCCTGATGCATATTTTTCCAGACATTCCCTTTCTTCTTCATCAGAAAGCGGCTTCGGAAATTGTCCGGCGCTTGTGACATGAAGAATAAAAAGAAACGATATTCTGCCGATAATGTCAGAAAGCAGATCAAACATCCAATCACCTCTGACAGATTATATGCATCAATACGACAAAACATTTCTTTTTCTGCGCAAAACGATCCGGCACAGAGTAAGGATTTTATTTGCATCTCCAGATATGACTGCTGTACGGTTCAAGAAGGCTTCCGCCGCCGAAATCATGTGTTCCGCCCGTAACAAGATCATCTGCAAGACCGTATCCTGCATCAAAATGGGCTGTATACGGCTGATCGTCGGCATTTATTGCCACGAATACTCTTTCGCCTTCGAAGTCACGCTGAAGTATGCACTGTTTATTTGTAAGAACGGGTATTTTTATATCGCCATAGCACAATGCCTTACAGCTTTTGTGCGCATTGACAAGTCTGCGGATATGTTCGGTAAGTTCATTGTTTTCCGGTTTTTCAAACTCAGGACGCAGCGCAGGATCACCCTGGCTCTTATCGGCTTTAGTCCCCCACTCACTGCCATAGTATACACACGGAATACCGGGCATACCGAACAGCATTGTGTATACAAGCGGCAGATGTGCCGGATTTGAGAGAATACTTGCAATACGTGTAACATCGTGGTTATCCGCAAAGCACAGCAAATGCATACCCTTGTACTGACACCATGGCTCAGGGCCGAATCTGTTCTTAAGCGAATGACATATTTCAAACATATTCATGGAATTAAAGCTGGAGAACATGCCTTTGTAACATTCATAGTTTGTAGCAGAATGAAGCATTTCCTGATTAACCCAGCGTGAATAATCGCCGTGAAGCAGTTCACCTATAAGGAAGAAATCATTTTTCAGACTATCAGTATAGCTGCGAAGTCTTTTCAGGAAATCAAAATCCAGACAATATGCTACATCCAGTCGAATTCCGTCTATACCGAAATACTCTATCCAGTATTTTACAGCATTAAGAATATGATCAACCACAGCCGGATTACGCAGATTTAGTTTTACAAGATCATAGTGACCTTCCCAGCCTTCATACCACAAACCGTCGTTATAGCTGCTGTTGCCGTCAAAGTTTATATTGAACCAATCCTTGTATGGTGAATCCCACTTCTTTTCGCACACATCGCGGAACTGAGGAAACCCTCGTCCGACATGATTGAATACTCCGTCAAGTACAACTCTGATACCTTTTTCGTGCAGCTTATCGCAAACCTGCTTAAAATCTTCGTTAGTACCAAGACGGCAATCAATCTTGCAGTAATCTCTTGTATTGTATCCATGTGTATCTGATTCAAATACCGGAGAAAAATAAACTGCATTGCAGCCAAGCTCCGATATATGATCCGCCCAATCAAGCACCTTCAGTATACGGTGTTCCTCAACTCCGTCATTTTCAAACGGCGCTCCGCAGAAGCCAAGCGGATATATCTGATAAAACACGGCTTCATATCCCCAATTTCCCATAGTTTAATTTCCTTTCTGACCTAAAAAATTTTATCTAAGCTTTATACAAGCAATGAATAACCGCTATGCGGTCATCTTTCGTTAAAAGCTTTGCTTTCAACAAGCAAAGGCAAGCCGTAGGCTTGCTGACGTTCAGTGGGAGATTTTACTCCCACTGAACGGGTATAT
>CACYDC010000096.1 GCA_902773025.1 uncultured Ruminococcus sp. | reverse complement strand
TCACCTTTTCCAAACAATGAAATAGATATTTAGATTATACCATATATTTCATATCTTATCAAGCAAAACACATTACACGTTTAAAATATTGTTGCGTAAATATTTAGTCAAATATTGTATATTATTGGCTTAACTTATTATTGATTTATTTTTTTATGTGTGCTATTATTGTTTATATATATATAATAAATTATATATGCAATTGTAAAAAAATAGTATATATTTCTTCTATGCTATCAAACAGCTTATGTACCGTTTATGTTTGATCAACTATATTTTTAAAGATGTCAATCAGCTCGTCTTTCCTTTATTTTTTCATAAAAAACAATGACGCGGATATCTTATTGGCTATATCATGTTCCTTATGAACACGGAAGCCAATAAGTCATCAAATCAGAATGTAACCATTTTTGTTCTTTAATCAGCATAATGGCATTAATTTTGTAAATGGAATGATTGTATGGATTTTAAAACTTATGTTCAAAGTGTTGTCGCTTCATATGTAAAAAAACAGAATAAGAGTCTTATCTTCATCAAACACTATAATACACTTGATATAACCGAGAACGAAATACTGGCTAAGGTCGATAAGACTGATGATAAGATCTTTTTGTATCATGAATATGCAATGCATGATATGCATGGTTCATATGCGCCCTTTTTGCAGTGGATACGCCAATGCTATGATACATATTACAGGGATTTCATGACTGCTGAGGATTTTCTGAGAAACTGTAATGTGTATTCTATGCATATAGAAACACTCGCAGGCCTTATCCGTGATAATTATTGTTCGCGAAAAGAAGATGTCATGTATTTTGAGATGACATTTGAAGCCTATAGAATGATGCAGGATATTCTTGGGATACTCGAGTATATCTCTAAGGATCACCACATTGTTCTTATTATTTCAAAGCTTCATCTCGCTCCGTACAGTACTATAAAGCTTCTTAAAGCAATTGTCGATCAGTCTATGGATATACATGCCGTACTGATGTATAATGATGAATTTAATATTTCTGATTATAAAAAACAGGTTTGGAATGATCTGCTTCAATCTGTTTCGGATCAGGATCTCCAGCTTGAATGGGGCAGGCTTGATTCAGAAAGAACCATGGATGTTCAGGATGAATTCTGGTTTGACAAGAAAAATAAGGACGTATACCTGCTTAAACTCAGAAATATGTATTATACCTTCTCCCTTGAGGATGCATATTATTACATTAATAATATCCTTAATCGTATTGAGGAAAGAACTGTAAGCTTTGAAAAAAGTGAACAGATCAGATTTACTCTCCTTGCGGTATTAATATATATGGATTTCAAAAAAGTCGATCAATCACTTGTGTTATGCGATAAGCTCACTGAGCTTCAGCGCTATATCAGCAAGGACCGCTCTATGCTTTATACATACTACTACACCTATGCGAGAGTCAGAATGATCGCGGGTCACTCTGACGTTGTGGTCGAGTACTGCGGAAAATGTATCGAAATCGCCAACGAGATGAATGACAGCTTCCTTGCCTGCAAGGCTAAAATTCTGTTGTGGTCCATGTACTGCGGTTTCGGAAAGGATATTTTTGAATATAATTTTAACTATAAATGCGATTTTGATGTTGTGGAACAAGCAAAGAATTATGGTTTTTATAATTTTCTTGCTTATATTTATGTATTCGGCTTTGAAAATGATAAGGCTACTATCCATGATATCGCACTCGGAATCAAGGAACCTTACTATTTCGACCTCGGCATAAAAATCGGAACTGAGATCGGAAATGATAACTTCCTTCTTAATGCATATATGAAAAATATTATATTGTATTCACATGAGGGATATCATAAATTCGTAAGGGAAATGTACAAAAAAAGACTTGCTGTTCTGAAAAGGCCTAATCTGCTCAGAGAATCCCATATGCTTGCAGGTCTTGGCTATAACAGTATCATACTTGAGGACTATGAAAAGTCATATTCCTATCTGGTGCAAAGCGTAGTAAATCTTACCGAGCTTGAAAAACCTGATGATGTCATGAATTCTCTTTATAATATCGCTATGCTTCATTTCGTATCAGAGGATTATCAGAGCGCAATAAAAATCGTGGAGCTTATCCTTAAAATGATGAAGGAAACAAATTTCCAGTCACTTCGCTCCTGCAGTACTATAAAGCTTTACAGTATAATAGCGCTAAGCTGTTATTATCAGCAGGAATACTACAACAGTTATTATTATCTCAGCAAAATGGAAATAATTGTTGAACATATGATAATGGTGCTTAAGGAGGTCAAAGAAGGTATCTGGGATGAGGATATTTTACTCTACCATATTCTGAAGGGGATGCTTTATAATTACGAGGGTAATTTTGAACTTAGTCTTGCAGAATTGGAAAAAGCCAAAGAAAGAACAAAAACCTCTCACAGTTCACTTTTCTTTATCATGCCTATGTATTATACCGTTCTTTCTGAGCTTTATCTTAAAAACGGAATGAATACTGAGGCAGAGAATGCAATAGATGAGGGTATCAGATTTTGTGAGCAAGAGGAGCTTGAACGCAAAAAGAAAAGGCTTATTTATTTCAAGGAAAACCATGTTCGCGATACTGAACCTATGACCAGTATTAATTCAAAAAACAATGATGACCTTCCGCTTGAAAAAATAAATCAGATAACACGTCATGCAGCGGCGCTTATAAAGCTTGATAAACGTGAAAAGGATATAAAATTCCTGACAGTTTTACAGGAAGCTATAAGCCGTGAAAATATGTCTGTCGAGGACCTTTATGTCAATACGGCAGCTGTAATTAAAAACAGCTATAATATTGATGAGATAATAATTCTCCGACGTAAAAATAACAAGCGTGAATTTATGCTGGACGATAAGCAAATTAAATTATCTGATGAGGATTTCGATATGATATTTGAGTTCTTCGGAACTTACAGACAGGCCTTTCTCTCTAACCGCATTGACAAAAACTTCAACCAATTTTTGCCTGTTATGAAATATTTCAATCATACGCCCATTATGACAATGATAGGTATACCGATTATGGAGGAATCAGGAACCGATACGGTTTTTCTGGGTTATAAGATAGTTAACCGTCGTAACATCAGCAGCAGAGTACTGCTTAACGGCGATGATCTTATGATACTTAAATTCGCTTTCAGCCAGTTCTGTGAAATGAGAAGAAGAATAGACAACAGACTGATGATCGAGCGTATGAATCACAAGCTTGAACAGTCTGCTGTTACAGATCACCTTACAGGCATTACCAACAGAAGCGGCTTCAGTAAGCAGGCTGAAATAATATGCTCTCAGAGAAATATCAGAAATAATGTTCTGCTTTATATTGACCTTGATAATTTCAAATACTATAATGATACCTTCGGACACGAGGTAGGCGATCTTGTACTTGTGAATTTTGCAAAGATCGTCAAGCGTATGTCACAGGGAAAGGGCCTTGCCGTAAGATACGGAGGCGACGAATTCATTATCCTGCTTTATAATAAAACTGCTAAGGATGGTGTGAATTTCGCCCAGCGCATATATAAGGAAATAAGCGATGGTTTTGTTGGAAAAATCAGAGCGAAGCTTAAAAATGATATCTATATTCCTGATGATAAGAAAATATCGTGTTCCATTGGTATTGCTCCGTTTATGGGAGGTTCAAGAGAAGAGCTTGAGCTTGCTCTCAACAGGGCCGATCAGATGCTTTACTACGTAAAAAGACACGGTAAATCAAAATACAAGCTTTTTGATATTAATGCTGTCGAAGATTGATGGTTCACTTAAAACACAGCTTATTAAAGCTCCTTGACTGATTTAGCAGGGGGCTTTTTTACTCACTTCCAAAGAGATTTCGCACTCTGCGGAGTGCGACCAAAGACTCCGCCTTTGGAATCCGCGGCCTTTGAAAAGGCCGGCGAAACTTTTATGTTTTGTCACAAGATTTTGTATTACGCTTTTTACTCAGAACCGCTGGAGCAACTTGATTACGCTTACCGCGCAGTGAGCGAAGCGAACGGAATCGCGAACATTACACCGGCGGCACGCCGGCCGGCTCGTTGACACGATTATTACAAAATGATATAATTAAAAAAAATTTGGAGGAATGATTATGCTTCGTTTTAAAACTTTAAAAATAATACTCGCCTCAGCGCTTTGTACTACTATCGCCGGAGGTCTGGCCATTACTGCACCCGTCTTACCCGAAACAGTTATTACTGCTGACGCTGTGGTCGCTCCGGAAACTTATACATCAGGTGACTTCGATTACCGCATGAATGATGACGGAACTGTCAGAATATACAAATATCACGGCGCAGGCGGTAATATTTCATTGCCGGAAAAACTGGATGGCTTCACCGTGACTCAAATCGGAGAAAATGCCTTTACTTATCAGACCGGTATTACCGGATTATCTTTCCCGGACAGCGTTACTAAAATCAGCGAGGGCGCTTTTGATTTCTGCACCGGTATTCAGACAGTTACCCTGGGAAAAAATATCCGCACAATTGAACCGTATGCATTTTACGGTTGTACGGCTATGAAAAAGATTTCTTTGCCTGAAAATTTAAAAAACATCGGAGATCATGCTTTCGCAGCCTGTATGGTCCTCGAATCCTTTGTTATGCCGGATAGTGTCACTAATTGCGGAAATGGTGTATTGTCAGGCTCGGGAGTAAAGAGTATTTCCATAGGAAAAGGTATCAGCGAAATCCCCGAGGACGCTTTTAACTCCTGTACTTATCTTACATCTGCTGTAATTCCTGATAATATAACATCTATCGAAAAAAATGCCTTTGCTCATTGCTCCGCCCTTTCAAATGTGTCTATCAGTAAAAATACTAAGTCAATTAAGGAAACGGCTTTCTACAACTGTCAATCTCTTAAAACTGTTACCATTCCAAAAACGGTCTTAAGCATATCATCAAAAGCATTTGGCTTCTGCGAACCTAAAGGAAAAGCTTTGCCCGGCTTTACCGTTATCGGCAACAAAAATTCTGCTGCCCAAAAATATGCGTCTGATAATAAGCTTAGCTTTACAGATATAGATTATGTTGCAGAATCTTCTGTGAGCCTTGATAAATCATCAGTTACTCTGATAAAAGGAGATTCAGATACACTGACTGCTGAGGTACTTCCGTCAAATGCTTCGGATAAAGCTGTTTCATGGTCAAGCTCAAATAAAAATACTGCTGCTGTTCTGAATGGTAAAATCACTGCTGTTGCTGCCGGAACTGCCTATATTACAGCTAAAACTAAAAACGGTAAAACAGCAAGCTGCAAAGTAACAGTTATTGACCCTGAAGTAAAGGCAACAGGAGTCAGTCTTAATAAAACTGCCGTTTCATTAGGCAATGGAGAGTCTTTTACACTTACCGCTTCAATTTCTCCGGCTAATACCGATAATAAAAAAATAACATGGATTTCTTCAAACACAAAAACAGCAACGGTTTCCGCCGGAAAAATCAAAGCTGTAGGTACAGGCACTGCTGTTATTACCGCTAAAACTGCAAACGGAAAAACTGCTGTTTGTAAGGTAACTGTTAAAAATGCACCGAAAACCATCACTCTTACAAAGGGTATTCTTACCCTTGGCGTGGGTGAGAAATTCACGATAGGTTCTTCCGTTAGCGACGGCGCAGCTTGTTCCAAACGAACTTACCGCACAAGCAACAGCAAAATTATTAAAATGACCCGTACAGACTGGGTGGGAAATTTTACCGCTATTGCTCCGGGAATAGCTTATGTCACTGTCCGTACATATAACGGCAAGGAAAGTACCTGCAAGGTAACTGTTAAGCCCGCACCGTCAAGTGTTAAGCTTAATAAAACCTCTCTTACACTTAAGGTCGGTCAAAGCGGTTCACTCAATGCTGTTATTCCCGAAAATTCAGGCTGCGCTCAAAGAACATTTTCATCAAGCAATTCTGCTGTTCTGAAAATGACAAAAACAAACTGGACCGCCGCATTTACTGCCTTTAAACCCGGTACTGCATATGTTACAGTCAAAACCTATAACGGCAAAACTGCAAAATGCAAAATTACTGTGGTTAAATAATTTATTGCTTTGATTTCAACAATCAAAGGCAAAACGCAGGCCTGTTATTGCTATAAACACTATGGTTTTATTATTCGCTTTACAGAATATTTCTCCTTCTGTTAAAAATCGTACAAAAAAACTCATATATTACTCTGAAATGTATTGAATATTTTTAAAAATTGCATTATAATGGGATTATGAGTATTGTATATACAGCAATTATTCTTTTAAATAATATAATATGTCAGGAGGAATAGTATGAGAAGAATATTATTTGTAGCGTCGGAATGTTATCCGTTTGTGAAAACAGGCGGTCTGGCAGATGTTGTAGGTGCTTTGCCTAAAATGATTAACAAGGATGAATTCGACGTTCGTGTAGTAATTCCTAAGTATATGTGTATACCGTGGGAATACAGACAGCATTTCCAGTACATTACAAGCTTCTATATGGACCTGGGCCATATTCAGGAACATAAATATGTCGGTATAATGATGTATGAGCATGAGGGTATAAAGTATTACTTTATCGATAATGAAGGCTATTTCGGCGGTGACAGTCCATACGGAGAAATTAAATGGGATATTGAAAAGTTTACATTCTTCAGCAAGGCTGCGCTTGCAATACTTCCGGTAATAGACTTTAAACCCGATATAATTCACTGCCATGACTGGCAGGCTGCTCTTGTGCCTGTTTTCCTCAGAACACTTTTCAAGGATAACGGTTTCTTCTGGGGCATTAAAACTATAATGACGATACATAATCTTAAATTCCAGGGTATCTGGGATCTTAAGCTGTTCCGTTATCTTACAGCTTTCCCGGAATACGTTTTCAGTCCGCAGAATATGGAATATTACAAGGACGGAAATATGCTTAAGGTAGGTATCGTATTCTCTGATTATGTTACTACAGTCAGCGACACCTATGCCGGCGAAATACAAATGCCGTACTACGGCGAGGGTCTTGACGGACTTATGCGGAGCAAAAACCATTCGCTTTGCGGTATCGTCAACGGTATCGACTACAACGTATATAATCCTGAACATGATATTCAGATCTATGAGCACTATACTGCTGAAAGTCTGCCCGACAAAAAAGTTCTTAACAAGCGCGGTTTGCAGCAGGAGTTGGGAATGCCTGTAGATGATAATAAATTCATGATCGGTATTATTTCAAGACTGACTGACCAGAAGGGGCTTGATCTTGTTAATTATGCAATCGAGAGAATAACCGATGAACATACTCAGTTTGTTGTTATCGGAACAGGCGATCAGCAGTATGAAAACACCTTCAAGTATTATCAGTATAAGTATCCGGAAAGAGTATCTGCTAACATTTATTATTCAGACAACAGAGCGCATAAGCTTTATGCTGCTGCTGATGCAATGCTGATGCCGTCACGATTCGAGCCGTGCGGACTTACACAGCTTATTGCGCTGAGATATGGTACGGTACCGATAGTCCGTGAAACCGGCGGACTCAGAGATACAGTTCAGCCGTACAACTGGTATGACAATTGCGGTACAGGTTTTTCATTTGCAAATTACAATGCAGAGGAAATGCTTGATGCGATCAACTATGCAAAGACTGTATATTTCACCCAGCGTGATCGTTGGTACGAAATTGCGCAGCGCGGCATGAGAATGGATTATTCATGGAATCGTTCTGCAAGAAGATACGAAGAACTCTATTACAACCTCACAAGCTGGGGCTAAAAACTATTATTTCGGGGTGCGGTGTATTTATCCGCACCTTATTTTTTTGCGCAGATTACACCGGCTGTATCCCGGCATTTTTTACATTAATCTCCGATATATAAGAAAAAATTATATAAATTATATAAAATATATTGAAAAATAATAATTATGAATGTATAATTGTAGAGTCTGTTGTATTTTAATGATATTTTTAAAAATAATTCTGAAGGAGAGAATGAAATGGAAAAACGTGGACAGTGGAGCTCGCGCTTCACATTTATACTTGCTGCCATCGGCTCGGCAGTAGGTCTTGGCAATGCCTGGCGGTTCCCCGGACTTGCCGCAAAACATGGAGGCGCTACATTTTTAATTGTATACCTTCTTGCAATGGTCGTTATGGGTATTCCCCTGCTTATGATGGAAATTTCTGTTTCAAGAAAATTCCGCAAGGGCGCTATCGAATCTATGAGAGGTATCAATAAAAAATTTGAACCTATCGGATGGGCAGCAACCTCTAACGCTTTTGTAATTGTTTGCTACTATTCAGTAGTGTTTGCATGGGTAATACTTATGTTTGTTAATTCATGGCAATTTGCCGGAATGACAGGAAATTCAGAAAAAGCATCCGGTCTGTTTATGCAGTTAACTCAGACAACAGGCAAAATCGAAGGTACTATGATTCCCGGAGAAGTTCTGGTTTGTTTGTTGATTGCTTGGGGATTGATTTTCTTCTGTATCAGAAACGGCGCAAGCTCTGTCGGCAAGGTTGTTAAATTCACCGTTTTTGCTCCTGTGATCCTGCTTGTTATTATGGCTGTTAAAGGTTGTTCCATGAACGGCGCGGGAGAATGTCTGAAAATACTTTTTGTGCCTGATATGTCGGCATTTTCTGATCCGTCACTCTGGGTTGATGCTGTCGGACAGGTATTCTACAGCCTTTCAATTATGATGGCTATTATGTTTGCTTATGGCTCATATTTGGGAGATGACGCAAATGTGGCAATAGATGCGGTTATTATTGCATTTTCAGACATGGCAATAAGTGTCCTGTCAGGTATAGTAATGTTCTCGACTATGGGCGGAACAGGTATGCTCGATAAGATCACAGACAGCGGTGTTGTTACTGCGTTTATCGTATATCCTCAGGCTATTGTTAACCTTACTAATATAGGATGGCTCAATGCTGTATTCGGCGCAGTTTTCTATCTTATGCTTATCACTCTGGCTATCGACTCCGCTTTTTCTATAGTAGAAGGCGTTTCAGCGGCAGTATCTGATAAATTCCACCTTAAGCCTAAAACTGTTACTATAGCAACCTGTTCTATCTGCGGTATTATTTCTCTTCTGTTCTGCTCACAGGCCGGACTTGCTTGGCTCGATATCGTCGATAACTGGACAAATCAGATCAATCTGATCATTATTGGTGTCGCTGAATGTCTTGCTGTAGGCTGGGCATTTGATCTTCATAAGGTACATAATGAGATAAATCGTAATACTCATAAATTCAAAGTACCATACTGGTGGGTCGCTTCATCTATCAAAATTGTTTCACCTTTGCTGCTTGCAGGACTATTTGCATGGAACATGGTCGTTCTGTTCGGCAAGAAGGGCGGCTCTTACAGCGATGATTATGTTATGTGGGCTCAGATTGCCGGCGGTTGGGCAGTATCCGGTCTGGTATTCCTCAGCGGATTTATTGCTAAGATCGTTATAAAGCATAAAAAGAAAAACGGATTTATTGAGGATGAAATATCTTGGGACGGAAACACTTCCGCTGTTTCTGCTGTTTCTGCAAAATCAGTAACTGCTTCCTCTTCTTCCCGCAAATCTTCCAAAAAGAGAAAAAAACGCAAATGATATGAAAAAATAATAAAAAATCAGCTGTGAGGTTTGATCTTGCCCCACAGCTGATTTTATTTTACATATTCTATTTTCTGATCGCTTTTTTATGCGCTGACAGTAATGTTCTTGAGAAGTTCTTCATTATATACTACAGGATACTGTTTCTTCAATTTGTCATATTTTTCCGCAAGCTTGCGGTTTCTGAGAACACTATCTACATCAGACTTCCATTTGATAGATTTTACACCGCTATAATACATTACATGAAAGCCGAAGGATGTTTTAATTATATCGCAATCCCCTGCTTTACGCGCATCGCTGAAAAGCCAGTTGTCAAATTCTTCTACCATCTGTCCTCGTTCAACATCATTATACAGGCCCCCATTATTTTTTGAGCCGGGATCTTCTGAATATTTTCCTGCAAGATTTGCAAAAGATTCGTCAGTTGCTTCTCCAACCTTCCATTCTTCCAATATGCTCTCTGCTTTTTTTCTTGCTTCCGCTGTTTGTTCATCAGATGTAACTGTGATCAATATGTGACGGACACTTCTGGTTTCTGTTTCATCACGATATACAGGTTTCACGATCATGACAACGTTGTATGCATTATTTTCATCAATGCAGCTGATATCATTCTCTTTTCTTTCATCGCTGAATATCCAATTGAACGTACTCATTTCGCTGTTATAAGATGCTGCCTCATTCAGCGCCGAACTGACTACAACATCAGCTGCACTGTCTATATTACTTTCATCCACTGATTCCTGACCCATTGAAATTGCAAGCTGATCAGGATTTTCTGTAAGGTATTTTTTCAGGTATTCTCTGAATTCATCCTGTGTTTTGGACTCAGCCAGCTCCTCCGAGCATTTCTTAAGCTTATCCTTTTCATCGGAACTCATACTGTCATTATATGGGAAGGAATACGCAAGATAATCGACCTTATCATATTTATCACGGTTGTTACTGTATTCATCTTCATATTCATCATCAGTAAACGTGATGCTGTTTTCAAGGTAGCTGTAATAATTCTGTACAATCACAGTCATTTTTTGCATTTCCTTGAATTCTTCTATGCTGATATTGCTTCCATAATTATCGGCAAGATATTCTTCAACGGTCTTCCCTTCATTTTTTGCATCATTTTCTAAATTTGTATACGATTCGTCCAGGATCTCCTGATCCTTTTCAGTCAGCTCAAAACCTTCTTCTTTTGCAGCCTCCGAAAGAACAAGCATCCTTTCAAGATAATTTTTTGTGCTGTCCGCGAAATAATCATACCATGTAAGATTCTCAGAATAATACTGTGTTTTCAGATCTTTTGAGCTATCAAAATAGTTGCTTCCGTAATTTGTCTTGAAGCTTTTGACTATATAATTATATATATATTCAGATACAGGATAACTTATTTTATAATTCGCAGAATTAGCGGCAAAATTATCTCCGGCAGGCTCCGGTACGGCAGCCGAGGATTCACTGTCTGAATTGTCTTTTGAATTCTCAGATTCTTGTTTCTGAGATATTTCCGTTTTTGACTGTTCAGAAGATGTTGTTTCCGATACATCTTCACTTGGTTGATCAGACACTTTTTCAGATACCTGCTGAGAAGATTCATCTGACTTAGAAGAACGGCTCTCTTCTACTTTTTGTCCGGGTTCACTGCTGTTGTTATCATTCTTGCCGGAAAGCAAAAAGATGATCACGAACGCTGCTGCGGCAGCCAGCATCGCAGCAATTATTATCACTGCGATCAATACGGTTTTATTCTTCTTATTATTTTCTTTGTTTTTCAATTATTTCACTTCCATTCGTCATGTTTCTGGTTTTTGAGCTTTTTTGTGATAAAGCTTAGCCAAATCCGGCTTTTCCATATCCTCATAAAGCGCCGCAAGATCATCATACTGAGAAGCAAGCTCTTCTGTATATTCATACGCATCCTGTGACGCAAGCTTTTTATAAAGCTCAGCTGCCATAAGGTAATACTTCTCTGCATCCTCAAAATCCTTTACACATGAATACATATAACCCGTATCATTGTATACCGAAGCAAGATCATCCCTTAAGTCTTTTATTTTTTCATTTTCATCCGAGTCTGAAAGCTTACCAAGCATTGAATTATATATTTCTATAACCTTTTCATAATATTCTATTGCAGAAGTATAATTTTCCTTACCGCTTTCTGATTTTGCTATACAGTCATAGCAATACGCAATATCCTCTGCATACTTTCCATTTTTCTCCCGAAGCTTTGAAAAGATTTCAAGTGAACGGTTATAATACTTAAGCGCTTTATCATAATCGCTTCTGAAAAACAACGTGTCCCCTACGTTACTATATTCATCCGCAAGAAGTTCCGAAAATGTCTGGTCATTATTTGAAAGCTGCTCATACAGCTCACATCCAAGCTGATAATAATCATATGCCTCCTGATATTTTTCCAATCCCTCAGAAATGCTTCCCATAAGGCTGCTGCAGGCAGCAAAATTTTCTCTGTACTGTTCAGGTACATCGGAATAAAGGCTGCTATATATATGGTGTGCTCTCATGCAAAGCTTTTCAGCATTTTTAAAATCATCATTTTCGTAATATTCCTTAGCCTGCGCCATAATGCGTTCAGCAAACTCCGGACTGTCCGGTTCTTCTAATTCTTTTTTTATTTTTATAAAATCAAACAAAATATCACTTCCATTCGTTGATAATTGCACATGTATATTTTATAGTAACTCCGCTTCAATGTCAACAAAATAATAAAATTTTGACCGGCGTGCCTCCGGTGTCGTGTTCGCGATTCCGTTTGCTGCGCTCACTGCGTGACAAGAGTTTGTGTGTTGCTCCCGCGGTACTGAGTTAACTGCGTAATAACGTATCAGTCATGTGACAATGTCTTTTAAAACTTCCGGAATTATTTTACACTGACTAAAACTTGCCTACTCTGTCACTTCACATTTTCGCACACTTCTTTCGCTGCAAAAAGCCTGTTCATGCTATTCCTGCGTTTTTAAAAAGAGTTGTAACTTGCTGAATATCTATGCATATAATGAAATAAAGAAGTAAGCCTTCTGAACAAATAAAGCAAAAGGAAGCAAAATAAGTCTTAAAAGCTTTGCTTTCAACAAGCAAAGGCAAGCCGTAGGCTTGCTGACACGGTTATAAGTTTAAAATGGGGAGTGGGCATATGATATGCAATTATGAAAGCTGCCGCTGTGAAAGCGGTACTAAGAATTGCGGCTGTATGAAAGGTATAATGACGCTTGTGGGAATTATAGCAGGTATAGTTTTCACTGCCGCAGTGGTATTGTTATTTATCAATTCTTTTATTGATACTGCGAATAATATAGTCTGGGCAGAACTGATAACAGCCCTGGTATATCTTTTTGCGGTGTTGGCAATTGGTGTGATATCACGTAACGGCAACGCTGACAAATGTATCCGATGTAATTCAGCCAGCTTGTTTACAGGTATTTTCGGTACAATTTTTTCCGGCTTACTTGCAATAGGAACAACTTTTGCAGCAGATGATGTTTTTTCTGCAGTTATCCTCGGTCTGACATCATTCTTCTTTGCCTATATGATAATAAGCGTACTTTATCTCATCAAGTGTACAACTGATGTTTCTTAAAACTTCAGCTAAGCTGAAACTATTACCGCCAAACAATGCTCTTGAAGTTAAAATCTCTTGGCTCGGAGGATGTGCAGCTGCATATCCTCCGATGCTTTTTGAGTATACCCGGGTACAAGAACACGATATCACAGAACTGCTCCGGAATTGTACAGAATTGTTTGAAAACCGTGTTAATTGTGAAAATTCTGAAAAACTATTGACACAAAAGGAAAAAGAGTTATAATATTAAGGTAGTGTTTTGAATATGACTGCTGTGATGAGAAAAAGAGTAATACTGCCGCTAAAGAGAAGGGAGCAATGGTGTGATATCCCTGCGGTATGCTGCTCGGGCTGACTCGGAGCTCTGCGTAAAACGCAGCGTCAGGCCGCGTTAAGGTCATTGCTGTTCCGCTCTTGACGGACAGCTGAAGAGAGGCATATGAAAAATATGCAATTTGGGTGGTAACACGGATCCTTTCGTCCCATGTCGGAGGGATTCGTTTTTTTATTCACGAAAAAGTAATACTAAAGAAAAGGTGATCGAAATGAAATGGACAGGACTTAACGAACTAAGAGAAAAATATCTCTCTTTCTTTGAATCAAAGGGACACCTCAGACTTCCAAGCTTCCCGCTGATACCAAGAGACGACAAGAGCCTTCTGCTTATCAATTCAGGAATGGCGCCAATGAAAAAGTATTTTACAGGTGAGGTCACTCCACCGAGAAAAAGAGTGACGACCTGCCAGAAATGCATACGTACTCCCGATATAGAAAGAGTCGGCATTACAGCAAGACACGGTACATTCTTTGAAATGCTCGGTAATTTTTCATTCGGTGATTATTTCAAGCACGAAGCAACTGCATGGGCATGGGAATTCTGTACAAAGGTGCTTGAATTGCCCGTTGATAAGATTTGGGTGTCAATTTATGAAAACGATGATGAGGCTTTCGATATCTGGACAAAAGAGGTCGGTGTGTCCGCTGACCGTATCGTAAGACTCGGAAAAGAGGATAATTTCTGGGAGCATGGCGAAGGTCCCTGCGGCCCCTGCTCGGAATTGTATTTTGACAGAGGAGAAAAATACGGCTGCGGTAAACATACCTGCGGTGTAGGATGCGATTGCGACAGATATGTCGAATTCTGGAATAATGTATTTACACAGTTCGATAACGACGGAAAAAATAATTATACACCTCTCGACCACCCAAATATAGATACCGGAATGGGACTGGAACGTCTTGCTTGTATCATGCAGGGAGTCGATAACCTCTTCCTCGTTGATACTGTACAGAATATCATGAAGAAAATCAGTGAGATTGTCGGAGTAAAATACGGGGAAAGCGAAAAAACGGATATCTCTCTCAGAGTTATTACCGACCATATCCGCAGCGTCACCTTTATGATCGGTGACGGCGTTATGCCTTCCAATGAGGGCAGAGGCTATGTGCTTCGCAGACTTCTCAGAAGAGCAGCCCGTCATGGAAGATTACTCGGAATATCCGATCCGTTCCTTTACAAAGTAGTTGATACTGTCATCGCTGAAAATCCTGCATACCCGGAGCTTTCTGAAAAAAGAGAAATTATCGTCAAGGTTATCAGAACCGAGGAAGAGTCTTTTAAACAGACACTCGATCAGGGTATGGCTATGCTCAATGATATTATTGATAACGCTGAGGTCAACCGTATTTCAGGAGAGGAGGCTTTCCGTCTGAATGATACCTTCGGTTTCCCGATCGATCTCCTCAGAGAAATAGCTGCAGAAAAGGGTATGATCGTCGATATGGACGGCTTCACGGAATTACTGAAAAAGCAGAAGGAACAAGCAAGAGGCGCAAGAAAAAAATCTGATACCGAAGCATGGCTGAGTGATGCAGTTGATTTCAGCGGAATAGAAAAAACTGAATTCACAGGCTATACTATGATTTCTAACGAAGCAAAAATACAGGCAATTGTCAAAGACGGCGAAAAAGTTGAATTCGGCGGCACAGGAGACAGCGTTATAATTGTGCTGGACAAGACACCATTCTACGCAGAAAGCGGCGGACAGGTCGGCGACATAGGCACTATTACCGCAAATAATGCAGTCATTAAGGTGCGCGATACTGTAAAGGATAACAACGGTATCTGGATGCACCGCTGTGAGATTACAGAAGGCACAGCTGCTGTCGGCGACAGAGTAAAGGCACAGGTTGATGTAGAAAACAGATATTCTATCATGAGAAACCACACCGCCGCACATCTTTTGCAGGCAGCGCTGCGCAAGGTACTCGGTACTCATGTTGAGCAGGCAGGTCAGCTTGTTACAGCTGATAAACTCAGATTCGATTTCACACATTTTTCTGCGCTGAGCCAGGACGAACTGAAAAAAGTAGAAGCTCTTGTTAATGAAGAAATATTCAATGGAATTGACGTTGTTACCAAGGAAATGAATATTGACGAAGCTAAGAAGCTCGGTGCTATGGCATTATTCGGCGAAAAATACGGTGATGTGGTACGAGTTGTAATGGCCGGCGAATTTTCTAAGGAATTCTGCGGAGGAACCCATATAGACAATACATCAAAGATTGGTTTGTTCCGTATTCTCGGAGAAAACTCCGTTGCAGCAGGTGTACGCAGAATAGAAGCTGTGACCGGAAAAGGCGTTATTGCTTATATGGATGAAATAAGCGGAATGATTAATAAGGCTATGAAGATATTCAAAGCAACTGCAATGAATAATTTTATTGCTGCCGGAGAAAAAGTCGTAGAGGAACTTAAGGCTAAAGACAGAGAAATTGAATCTCTTACAGCAAAGCTTTCTTCACAGGGAATAGATGCTATGATGAATAATGCTGTAACTGTAAACGGTATCCGTATAGCAAGCGGTAAATTTGCAGGCATGAATACCGCAGCGCTTAAGTCGATGACTGATACGGTTCTGAGCAATGCGCCTGATTGTGTTGCGGTAATGTTTGCAATTGACGGCCAAAAAGCAAATATTTCTGTTGCCTGCGGTAAGGAAGCGCAGAAAAAAGGCGCTCATGCCGGTCAGATAGTCAAGGCTGTTTCAGCGCTTGTAGACGGCAAAGGCGGCGGAAAACCCGAAAGAGCTATGGCCGGTGTCGGTAATATCGACAAAATTGATTCAGCTATGTCTAAGATAGAAGAACTCGTAGTCGGAGCATTGAAAAAATAAAAGAATAAAAATAATATGCGCTGAGGGAATTGTGTCTTGATTCCTTCAGCGCATTTTCAGATCAATGCAAATTGGTATTATTCATAAAAATGTAGGGGGATCTGTGTAGATGTAGTCTTCTCAACGTCAAGGGCATGGGGTAAGAAATTACGGGCATGGTCTGTAGTATCGGTCTCATCGTAAATCGGATGCTCAATGCCGTAATTCTCTGCAAGAAACATAATTCGTTTTGCCCAACGGTAATGAGTTTTGTATTCATTCATGCGTCTGCTGTCCGTACTTCCGGAAACAAGGACAGGGTTATTCCAGTTAAGGATTGACATTGCATCGTTATAATCTTCATTGCTGACACGGAGCGCACGGTTAACAACGTCAATCTGATTAGGATGGATAACGGTTTTTCCGATAAAGCCGGTACGTATATCATGGCGAAGTTCATTTTTCAAACCATTTTCCCACCCTGTTCCGTTGTAATATTCCCATACAACGCCTGAAACTACATAATCAAGAGAAAACACAGACAAAATATCACTGAGTATTTCAGAAACAGGAAGAATATCATAAATTGTTTCATCACAGCGGCGTCTTAGTCCGAAGTAATTAAGCAGATCGTTTCCGCCTACCCGGATATTCAGGACAGAAGGCTC
>CACYDC010000095.1 GCA_902773025.1 uncultured Ruminococcus sp. | reverse complement strand
TTTGAATACCTTCTCGGCACTGTTGGAACAACACAGGTCTTTTTGTCAAACATAGGATAAACGATTCCTTCCGCTGCCACCCATTTTCCGAGTATATATTTTTCAAAAAAATTACCGCTGTAAAGCGTATAATATCGCTGCTTGATTTCTTCCGACAATGTCAGATTGTCGTCCATTGTAAAATGCAGATATAAGGCTCTTTTCTCGTCTGTCTTTTTGATCCATTCCTGATAAAACCAGTGATACGGATTGTCAGGGTTGCAGTTGAACCAGAACCTTGACCCCTTGACACTGCATCGTCCGAGTGCCTGTTCCACAAAGCTTCTCGGCATCAATGCGACCTCATCCAGCAGAACACCGGCTAGCGTAATACCCTGAATCAGGTCTTGGCTGCTTTCATCCTTGCCGCCGAAAATATAAAAATAATTCTTCCTGTTACCCTTTTCAATAACAAGAAGATTTTCGCTGCGTTTGTCCGTTATTTTATATCTGCCCTGTATCATTGATACAAGCGGCTTGATAACATTTCGCCTGCATGAACCGACTGTTTTGCCGCAAATTGCAAAGCTGCAGTCATCAAATGCCGTCATTGCCCAGATAACAAAAGATAACGACATACTCATTGTCTTGCCCGAACGGATAGAGCCGTCTGCGATCACAGCGTCATATTTCTGTGATATCTCCCGGTGCAGCCACCACGTCAACACTTTCAGTTGTTTCTTTGAGAATGGTTTAATTTTCATGCGGAGTGCCTCCGCTCCCAATTCACGTATTCGCTGCCCTTCGGTCGCTCTGAATTGTTCTGATAAATTTGTTCCCGCGTCTCTGTTTTTTTACACATTATCAAAAACCCCCTCAGCCTTTGCGTTCAGTGCATCGATAAGTCCGTCATCCTCTGTTTCAGCTTCTGTGTGCTTGAAATAATCGCAGTAAAGGCGAATCGCATTTGTATCACCTTTTCGGCAGCGTTCCACCAGTGCCGAGCGTATTTCTGTAATTTCGGTATTTTTGTATTTTTCAACCAGAGCCGCAAGTTTTTTGCGAAACTCTCTTGTTTTGATAATGCCGAACCGCCTCTGCAGCTCCTCTAAATCCCCGACAATATCAAATTCGACTTTAGTGTCAGTTTTTTTCAGCATTTCTGCCAGTTTATCAAGCTTATCCATCTCAGCACCTTCTTTCCTTCAAGCATAAAAATGCCGTTATATCATAAAGGCAAGCTCTGCTGCAGCCAATCCGTCCGGACTGTCTTGTCTTTACGATATAACGGCTGTTTCAAAACAAAGGACGAATCAACCTTGCTTATCCGTCAGCTTTTGTATCTTCTGTCCGAAACGATAACTTTATTTCGGTTTCCGTTCCGGCAATATTCATGCATACTGTAGCCCGTCTTGCATGACGGTCAATTTTTTTGATGTTGTCCTGCAGCATAAACAGCACACCGCTTACAATTTCATATCCGCTTTCCGTCAACCTTACAACTGACGGATCTTTGAAAAGTTCCGCCTGCCTGACGATCAGTTCGGCTTCGTCCTCAGCCAACGGCTCGGGAACTTCTCCGCCGCCGAGAATGCGGATAATCTGCCGGATTCCCGACATGATGTAATACTGCGACCATGTATATTGCACATTGATAAAGACATACCCCGGAAAAATGATATATTCTTTGGTCTGCCATTTGCCTTTGGTGCGTATCATACGGTTTTCGATCGGTACAACAGCCGCCACACCTCGCCGGTGCAGCTCCTTTTGAACATCTTTTTCCGCTCCAGTCAGCACCTGCAAAACATACCATTTCTTATGATCCATTGTCGCCACCGTCCCTGATTTTGCGTTTCAGCCTGAGAATTTCTTCCTGCAGCTCACCATATAACTTCGGATTTTCCTTTTTGAGGGTATCATATAGCAGACTCTGATTTGCTTCAAGCGCAATTTCGGTATCTTCCTTTGCTTTCATGTCAACACCCTTTTTGTAGGCAATAGCCCTTGTCAGGGCTGTCGCCTGATTCACAAGCTTGTCTGCCGATACATTTTCCCACTGCTCATCACCAAGAGCCGCCACCGCATCATACACCTTTTGCGATGCAAGCCTGAGAATTGCTTCTGCCGGGTCAAGATCGGGATACCGCTCCGTTTCGGTCAGGATCATCCGAAAGTTTTCCTGCACAATACGCAGCTGCTCCGCATTTGCAAGAAAACGCTGTGCATATCGGCATACGCTTGACTGTGTAATGCTCTCGCCGTTTTCGGACAGATATCTGACAATTTCCCGGTAAGATTCCCCGGACATCAACATCTGATCGACAGTATCTTTCAGTGCAGGCTGCAGCTTGTCGATTTTCCCGACGATCCGCCTTTTCTTAGCCATGACCTCACACCTCTACCAGTTCATCAAAAAGTTTTCCTGCAAGCAGCCGGATTCCTTTGTCTGTCAGCTTTGCTTCAAGATCATCAGGTTCACTGTCTGCAAGGGTCGCTGCCTGTTTGCTCCTGATGTGCCTGAGCTGTATGTATTCTGATTCAAAAAGATAATTCAGACTGTCATAATACTCATTTTCCGGCATATCATCAAGTGCATAACTGACCTCCGAAAGCTTCTCGTATTTATACCTGAGTATATTGATCGTCCTGAGAACTCTTCCGTTGTTTTTGATAAATCTTCCTGCCTTGATTTTATCAAGTGCTGCTTTTTCATTCATTGTTTCCGCCTCCCATTCTCAGCACCAGATCGTACAGCTTATCAAGCTTCTTGTCTGTATTCGCCTGCAAGCGGAAAAAATCAGCCTTTGTCAGAGTGTTGTCTTTGATTTCTTCCACATCCTTCTGCAGCTTTTTCAGACCGTTATTGGTTTCTTCTTTAAATTCCTTCAGCTGGTCTTGCGTAACATATGTCAGCTTGATATGATTGATGTCTTTTTCGTTTTCGTCCTGCTTGGACATTGTCCGTTTCAAAAAATAGGATATGACCCCGACAGCCATTGTTGCCGCAGCCGCTACGATCCACCATGTATCCGCTCCGAATTCCATTTTCATTTCACCACCAAAAATATAAGGTATCATCAAGTCATTAACTCAATGATACCTTAATATTACGGT
>CACYDC010000094.1 GCA_902773025.1 uncultured Ruminococcus sp. | reverse complement strand
GTTATCCCCCGGACCCTTTTCAAAAAATGTTTCCCTCGGCAGGGTTTGGGACAGAGCCCCAACAAATACAACACCGGCGGCAGTTATAAAGTTTCGCCGGCCTTGATTTTTGGAAATAAAATGAGTATAATTGTTCTGTTGAATAGATAAAAAGTACGTATTCAAGCATGGATAATGCTATGATATCCGTACTTTTCCGAATATGTGAAATACAGAAACAGGAAAACAGGAAAAGAGGAAACTGAATATGAAAACCGCTGATTTTTACTACGATCTGCCTGAAGAACTCATCGCGCAGACTCCGGCAGAACCCCGCGACAGCTCCGCTATGCTCGTTATGGACAGAAAAACAGGTTCGCTTGAACATAAACATTTCTATGATATAATTGATTATCTGCATGAGGGCGACTGCCTTATACTCAACGATTCAAGAGTTCTGCCGGCTCGTATATTCGGCGAAAAAAAAGAAACAGGCGCAAACGTGGAGTTTCTTCTGCTAAGACATATAGGTAATAAACGCTGGGAAACTCTCGCCAGACCCGGAAAAAAAGCAAAACCCGGCACACGATTTTCGTTTGGCGGCGGACTTATGAGCTGTACGGTCGCAGAAGTAACTGAAGAAGGAAACAGAATAGTCGATTTTGAATGTGACGGAAGCTTCTACGAAACTCTCGATAAGCTCGGACAAATGCCTCTTCCCCCCTATATACACGAAAAACTTAAGGATAAGGAACGCTATCAGACGGTTTACAGCCGTGAACTGGGAAGCGCCGCCGCTCCTACAGCAGGACTCCATTTCACTGAGGAGCTTCTCGAAAAAATAAAACAGAAGGGTGTACGCATCGGATTTGTAACACTTCATGTCGGACTTGGTACGTTCCGCCCGGTAAAGGTCGATGACGTTACTAAACACCATATGCACAGCGAACATTATGAGCTTCCTCAGAAAACAGCCGACCTTATAAATGAAACCAAAAAAAATGGCGGCAGGGTAATTTCTGTCGGAACAACAAGCTGCCGTACTCTTGAAACAGTGGCAAAAAAAGAAGGCTGTATCCGTGCAAGCGAAGGCTGGACTGATATATTCATATACCCCGGATTCAGATTTGAAGTGCTCGATGGACTGATAACAAATTTTCATCTCCCGGAAAGTACTCTGATCATGCTTGTTTCTGCATTCGCAGGCTACGACAATGTCATGAATGCCTACAAAACAGCTGTTGAAAAAAAATACAGGTTTTTTAGCTTCGGTGATGCTATGATGATCATATGACAGCAAAGCTTTTAATCACAATATATTCAAAAAGTCAGCAGAGCTTTTACGCATCCGCTGACTTTGCTTTTTTATCCCTGAATATATGTATACTTTTTATCTGAACTGAAAAAGCCCTTCAGTCCGTCCGTTACATACATCTTGTTATCATCATCTATAAGTATCATCTGAAATTGACTCTTGTTCTTTTTCCAGAATTCTACAGAGTTGTCAAATCCCATTACATAACAAGCTGTCGACAAACCATCGGCAAGCGTACCGTTATCACTCACGATCGTTACAGACTTAAGCCCGCTTTGCGCCGGATAACCCGTTTGCGGATTCATTATATGATGATATTTTTTCCCTTTTTCGGTAAAGTACCTTTCATATCCTCCCGATGTGATAACAGCCTTGTCACTTACGCTGACAACTCCCATGAGATCAGATGTGTTATCCGGATCATCCGGATTTATAATTCCGCATCTCCATCTGCTTCCGTCTTCTTTATGCCCTAAGCACTGCACATTTCCGCCAAGCGAAACAACACCGGATTTTATCCCATATTTCTTGAATATATCCATGACCCTTGAGCTTGCATATCCCTTGACAATACCTCCGAAATCTATCCCCTGTCCCTTTCTCAGCGTCAACCGCCCGTAAAGATAGATAGACTTTCCGAATCCGCAGCTTTCCAGAACCTTTTTTATATCTTCGTCCTTTGGTACAGCCTGCGCATCACCGGTAAATCCCCACAGATCCATTAGTCCGTATAAAGTGAAATCGTATGCGCCCTTCGTGTTTTCATACAGCCATATTGCCGTTTCCAGAACAGACGCCATATCCTCCGAAACCTCTCCGCTGCGCTCCTTGTTAAGCTTGCTGACCTCACTGCCGCTTTTTCCTACAGAAAAAACATCGTCTAAGCGCTTTATCTCCTTTTCGGCCTCATCGAGCGCCTGTTCATATTTTTCGCCGTATGCGGTGATCGTCATATATGTATCCATAGCAAAAAGCTCTCTTGTATTGCTCTGCTTAGAACTGTCAGACTCCGCGCCGTCAGAAGCTGCTGTCCCGTCAGATCCTCCTTTTTTCCCTCCGTCCGAACAGGCTGACATTGCCCCTATACCAATAAGCAATGCAAGTATTAGACAGATCTTTTTTTTCATCTTTCATTCTCCTTTGCCGAAAACTCTTTCCGGAAGTCTTTTGATCATCTCGTATCCGAGTATGCCTATAAGCGCACCCGACAGCATACCCGTGAACCACAATACGGCAAGATACCATGCTATCGCAGCAGTATTCATCACTATCATCGCAGCGATTATCTGTCCGGCATTATGTGATATTCCTCCCGCTATACTGACCGTCACAATGCGGAAAAGCCCCGTTTTTTTCAGAATTATCATAACAATCGCAGACAGCATGCCTCCGGCAAGACTGTATATCATTGCCCACGGACCGCCGAACAATACTGATACAAGTACTATCCTGAGTATATTCACTGCCATCGCCTGCGCGCTTCCGAATCTGTATAATGCTATGAGCACAACAATGTTTGTCAGTCCGAGCTTCATTCCCGGAACAGCAAAAAAAGCCGGTATCTGCGCCTCAAGCCAGCTGAACACCAATGCAAGCGCAATAAGCATTGCATATGCCGCTGTCCTTTCTGCGCCGGAAAATTTTCTTTTATCATTTTTCATAATTACCTTACAACAATGTCAGCATCACTTTCTGCGCTTACGGAAGCATTTCCGTTTTCATCGGTTATTTCAACCACGACCTTATGCGGCAGACATATGACAGACTGACCCCTCCTGCTGATTTTCCCCTGACTAACGCACAGCCTGTCAGGACAATCAGCATCCCTGATATAAGATTCACCGTTTTCAATAACAAGGGTATTAGTACCGCCGGCGCCGTTTATCTCAACAGTTTTATTTTCCGAAAGCGGATATATGGCAATAAGCCTGCCATCCACATTTACTTTCACGAAGTTTCCTCTCACTGAGCCGAAAATCACCGCAATAAATATAACAGCCCCGGTCAGGAAAAGAAACACTAAAAGAAGTATATCTCTTTTTATCCCTTTTGTCCACATTTTTTTCTTATCCATACACAGCATCCCGACGTTAAATATGTATCATCCGTTTCAATATGTTTATTTGCATACGGCAATTTTTTCCAAGCGATAGCTTTCAAGCAGCTTTACTGCGGCTGAGTCTATTTTCTCTCCCGGCATCACGACCGGTACACCGGGAGGACACGGACAAGCCGTATCTGCCGCTATCCTGCCTTCTGACTTTGTCACATCGACAATTTCTGAAGCTGACAAAACTGCCTGACGCAGTGTCAATGCTTTTTCCGGAATGATATGCCTTTCACGTTCAGTTTTCACAGCAGAAGAAACAGGCATATCCACAATTGCCGACCGTACCCGTTCATAATCCCTTTCGCTGTTGAACGGCGTAAAAAGAAGCACCGCATTCTCTCCGTCACAGAATTCACAGTCAATACCGCAATTTTCAAAATACTGCTGCTGAGCCGGTCCGCAAAGTCCCGCGCTTGCCGTATTCAGTGTCAGCCTAAGCGGGTCGCAGACACCCTCAGGCTGACGTATACCCTTCTTTTCTGCAAGTGTTTTCAGTTCAGAAACCTTTTTCTCACACTCCAGATATTCGGCCCGTCCTTTTCCATACATATAGCCAATACACAGATCAATTGAACTCATGATGAGATATGACGGACTTGTCGAACCAAACAAAGACATAGCAGCCTTAGCATTCTCTGCAAGCGTTTTATCAGCGATATTAAGCAGCGCGCCTCCTGTCAGAACAGGCATGGTCTTATGAAGCGAACAAGCGCTCATATCCGCGCCAAGAAATATCGGATGCATATTTTTTTTCATAAACGCAAGGTGAGAACCGTGAGCATTATCAACAAGCAGAATAACGCCAAAGCTATGGCATATATCAGAAATAGCTGCAATATCGCTTATCTCTCCGTAATAGCTTGGAGATGTAATATAGCAGGCTGTAATATCCTTGTGTTTTTTCAGCGCCGAGCTTACATCCTCCGGCATTATTCTTCCGGTATAGCCGTTTTCTCCTTGGGGCATAAGCCACACAGTATCCATTCCGAGCAGCGCCGCGGCATTTACCGCGCTCCGGTGGGCATTTCTTGCGCACAGCAGTTTTCCGCCCCTCTGTGATGCTATTTTCAGCATCGCCTGAATTGCAAGCGAGCAGCCTCCGGCAGAAATAAGGCTTCTTTGCGCGCCGAAAAGCCTTGCGGCGTTAATTTCAGTTTCAAGTATTACCCCCTCAGCTTCATACAAAGCATCCGTATCGGGAAGCTCCGTATAATCCAACGACAAAAGCGAATTATCGAAAAAACCGCTGCATTTATGTCCGGGAGTATGAAAAGATGATCTGTCTGATCTGTTATGCTCTTTTAATCTGTTGTACAGCGGAGTCAGTTCTGCCATAAGTATATTCCCTTCATTATCAATGAAATAAAAAAAGGCACATAATGTGCCATAATAATAAAGTCCGCCCGACCGTACCCGTCAATAATAACCTGCCTACGAGATAAGCAGGTGGGTATCCTCCCCATGATTTCATACTCCCTTCGTCCGCATAGCGGGAGGTCTGAAGTCCACCACAGGAGCCGGATTCCCGATTTAAAGGTTGTAGGGTTATTTTAGACAAAAATACGCATCAGGCAGACAATATATACAATTTAGTATTGCTTTGTGTGTTATCATTATACATCATATCAAAGCAAAAATCAATAGTATTCTTTAAAAATATTATTAATTATTCTTCCATTTCATCAAAATGACTTTCAAATATCTCCGCCAGTTCATCAAGAAGATCCTCATCATCAATTTCCGCAAGCTGGGGATCTCCGTTTTCGTCCTCTACAGCCTCAAAGATCATATAGGTACTTCCTGATTCGATATCCTGATCAGGCATATCAAATGTCGGCATCAAAGCATAGTAGTGGCCGTCTTTGTGATCTATCTCATCAAGGACCTCAAATTCATATTCATTGCCGTCATCGTCAAGCAGTGAAATAAGATCGACATCTTCCATTTCCTCTTCTTCATTTATTTCTTTTTCTTTCTCGCTCATAGCCGGAAACCCCTTCTCTTTAAATTTGTAAATGCTGTTTATATCCGTTTAAACAACACCACAACTTATATTTTATACTTATTTTAATTATAAGTCAAGGGTAATTGCAACTTTATTTTAATAATAAAAAAAATAAAAAAAGTTCAGAAAAACTATTGACATTTTACAACTATGTGGTATAATGTATTCAAGATAACAGGATGGAACTGCATAAGACCCTTGACTGCAGGGCTGTGTTCCGGATGTATCTAATCCACGAAGGGAGGCAAGTTCCAATGGGCGATGTTGAACCAGTTATTTCAGGCCTTGATGCCTCTTGGTGCGAGGTCTTCTGCGAGAATAAGACAGCTTAGGGACGGATTTTTGATTTTGAGCTTCTGTCTTTGACAGCCCCGCTTGGCTTAGCAGGCGGCAACGGTCACTGACTGCTCCACATATATCGGTATTTGTAACCGTAGGTTCCCGATGGTCTTTGAACCGCAAGATGGTTGCCTGGCGATGACGGTCAGTCACTTGAGCACGATTTTACGATTAGAATGAGTGACAGGGCAGCTTCGGACTGAGAACTTACAATTGAATACCGGCTTTGCGTTGTCTGACTATATGATTTGGTTTCGCGTAAGTCGTTGGCCGTTTGGATACGGTTTTTGCTCCGATGGAGCATTTTTATAGGCTGAACAGTTTAATTGTACCGTTTACTGACCGGAAGTTCCGCATATCAAAGCGGCAGTGCGGTCGCTTATATGTGAGTCGGATAAAGGTCCGGCTTTTAGAATGAAGCATTAAGCGTAAACAGCGTCGACGGTGATGCGGCAATGAGTTCGTGCACCCAATGTATTCCGAGGTAAATAGGTTGTTAGCAGTTTTTGCTTATTATAAAATTTTAAAAGACAGGAATGTTTCCAATGTAATATTCAGCATTGAATGGGATTATTTTTACAGGAATGATACCAATGCCGTAATTAATTGCAGTAGTTTTTAACATTTCCTCCAAAAATCCCCCGATAAGTTCCGCGCTTATCGGGGGTCTTTATTATTTAACGTCATTTATTTTTCAAGCGCCTGCTTCAGTGCTTTTGCCAATTGGTCGGGACACGATGTTCCCCTGCCGTTGCAGTCTATTCCCTTACATTTAGCAATAACATCCTCCGCCCTCATCCCACGGACAAGTGATGCTATCCCCTTTGTATTTCCGCTGCATCCGCCGACAAAGCGTACACTTTTTATTACATCGCCCTCCAACTCAATTTCGATTGAGCGTGAACACGTTTTCTGTGTTTTATAGGTATATTTCATTTATTGTCCTCCTTTGTAAAAAAACGACCGATGCATTAAGCACCGGTCGATCGGATTATCAGTCGCTTATGTACGGGAGAAGTGAAAGATATCTTGCACGCTTGATAGCAACTGTAAGCTCTCTCTGATGACGAGCGCATGTACCTGTTACTCTGCGGGGAAGAATTTTTGCTCTCTCAGAAATAAAACGACGAAGTCTTGAAATATCCTTATAGTCGATTACTTCAACTTTATCTACACAAAATGCGCAAACCTTTTTACGGCCCTTGCGGCCGCCTCTGCGGTTATCTCTTTCGACTCTTTCAGCCATCGGATGTTCCTCCATTTCTTAATGATTAAAAGGGCAAATCCTCATCTGAAGGCATTTCCACAAAATCTCCCGTATCACCACTGGAATATGACGTATTTGCGGGAGCAGTGTCCTGACGATAGGATTGCTGGTTGTAGCTGTTTCCTCCGTAACTTCCGCCGGAAGAACTATTTTTCGATTCACAGAAATCCACATTATCGGCCCATACCTCAAAAGTATTCCGCTTGATACCTTCCCTGTCGGTATACGAACCTGTACGGATAGATCCTGTGATACCAATACGCTGACCCTTTGAAAAATACTTGCATATCATCTCAGCGCGCTGCTGCCATGCAACAATTGTTATAAAATCAGCCTGTCTTTCCTCGCCCTGTCTGACGAAGTTTCTGTCTACAGCGATCCTGAAATTAACAGACGCTGTACCTGACTGAGTATGTCTGAGTTCCGGATCAGCAACAAGTCTGCCTATTAAAGAAACACTATTCATAATGAATTACCTCCTTAATCAGGCATCCTTTTTTACGATCATTGAACGGAGAACACCGTCTGTGATCTTTGCTACTCTGTCAAGCTCTGCGGGCAATTCTGCTTCAGCCTTGAAGTTGAAGAGAACATAGTAAGCATCTGTTTCCTTGTTGATCGGATAGGAAAGCTTTCTTTTACCCCACTCATCTACGCTTTCAACGGTAGCGTTTTTCTCAATAAGAGCCTTGAACTTGTTTACGATCTCAGCTACAGCCTCTTCGCCCTGCTTCAATGAAACAACGAATACGGCTTCATAAGAATTGATAACTGCCATTTTCTGCACCTCCTTCTGGACTTATGGCTCCCGAACGACTCAGGAGCAAGGATCTGTCATGTTTATACACAACACTCTGAATTATATCATTCTCATAATAAAATGTCAAGGCAGCATTTAAAATATTTTCTCATTTTCTCATTTCCGGATAATTTTATCTGAGAAGATTTTTTATTCTTTCAACAGCCTCGATAGTTTTATCTCTGTCACCGAATGAAGTCAGACGGAAGAATCCCTCACCGTTTTTACCGAAACCTGCTCCGGGTGTACCAACGACATTAGCTTTTGTAAGGAGCAGATCAAAGAAATCCCATGATTTCATTCCGTCCGGACATTCAAGCCAGATATACGGTGAATTCTTTCCTCCCGTATAGAAAATTCCCAATTCATCCAGCGCAGCAGAAATAATCCGCGCATTTTCCTTATAGTATTCAAGGTTTTCCCTTATCTGTTCAAGGCCCTCCTTACTGAAAACAGCGGCTGCCGCGCACTGCACCGGCCATGAAACGCCGTTGAATTTTGTTGCCTGTCTTCTGTACCAGAGCTTATATATATTATGGCCGTCACGTTCAAGTTCCTTTGGGATAACGGTATATCCGCATCTTGTACCCGTAAACCCGGCCGTTTTAGAAAGCGAACAGAATTCTATCGCGCAAGTACGCGAGCCTTCAACTGCGAATATTGATCTTGGCAGATCTCCGGTAATAAAAGCCTCATATGCGCAGTCGTAAAGTATCACCGCATTATTTTCATTTGCATAATCGACCCATGCTTTAAGCTCATCTGCGGTATAAGCTGCGCCTGTAGGGTTATTAGGAGAGCAAAGGTAAATAATATCAGCTTTAACATTTTCATCGGGCATTGCCTTAAAGCCGTTGTTCTTATTGCAATCGGCATAAATTATTTTTCTGCCGGCCATTATATTTGAATCCACATAAACCGGATAGACAGGGTCGGTAACGAGCACTGTATTATCCTTATCAAAAATATCGCAGATATTTCCGCAATCGGACTTAGCGCCGTCAGATATCAGTATTTCATCAGCGCCGACACTGACACCAAAGCTTTTATAATAATCCGAAACAGCCTGACGCACGAATAAATAACCTTCATAATCGGGATAGCCTTTGAACGTTTCCTTATGAGCGAGATCATCGGCGCCTTTCTTCATCGCATCCGTAACGACAGGAGCAAGCGGAAGAGTAACGTCGCCAATACCGAGGCGGATTATATCCTTATCGGGATTAGCTGACTGGTATTCGTTTACCCTTTTTGCAATTTCGGCAAAAAGGTAATTAGGAACAAGGTTATCAAAATTAGAATTAACTTTCATTTTTCTGACTCCTTTATGAATGAATATTATTAACAAAATTCAACAAACAATGAATTTTAATGTATTATATCATATTTTTGCAATTTTTGCAACCATTTCTTGCAGCCGGCAGGTGCCGCCGGCGCGGAAACAACACGGCAACGCTGATTTGCAGCGAACGTGGTAAGTGTAAACTATGTCGTAGTTAACAGCGTGATAACGT
>CACYDC010000093.1 GCA_902773025.1 uncultured Ruminococcus sp. | reverse complement strand
TCTTATTATACCTCACCCTCTCTTTTTTTTCAATATGAACTGCGTTTTATTTCATAGCTTTTATTCGCTTGCATATAAAATTTGAAAGTTGTAATGAAAATTCGTGCCATCCGCAGAAACTGCACTTTTTGCAGGTCTTTGTTTTCTTTGCTGTTTCACGATATGATCTGTGTAACAGTGTATGTATTTCGGGCAGCGATGAATAAAATTGCCCTCAAAAAAGTTTGTTCAATTTCAAAAAATCTCTTGACCAAAGCGTCCGTTTGTAGTATAATTACTTATGTTGCTGGAATAACTCAGTTGGTAGAGTACCTCACTCGTAATGAGGAAGTCGAGGGTTCAAGTCCCTTTTCCAGCTCTCAAAAAACATAGAAAACAAGCGGCTTTCTGAGTTTCCGGAGGCTGCTTGTTTTTGCGTTATATCTGTTTTTCCGACCAAACAACGAAGAATATTTATTTTGTGACTAATATAACACACAACAAACAATTGAGGGTACAGCTTTCAAGCCGTACCCTCTTATATTATGCCTGCTTTTTTAAGTCTGAATAAAGTGCGGACAATTGTTCGGTGCTTTCCTTTCGCCTGTCTTTCAGATCGTGAACATAGCGGTTTGTTACTTTCAATGATTTATGACCGAGCATTTCCGAGACAGTTTTTACATTTACGCCGCTGTTTAACATATACGTTGCAAAAGTGTGTCTCAGCGCGTGAAGTTTGATATGTGGGAGATCGTTTCTCTCCAGAAAGTCCGAAAACATTTCTGTCGGTACTGTCGGACACATAACAGCTCCGTCAACCGCTGTAAAGATACTTCCTTTTTGGGGGTTGCTTTCTCCGCGCCAAGCTGTACCGAGTTCAAGCCGCCTCTGAATTTGATAATCCTTCCATTCCTGCAAATATGCAGCACATTCAACGGATATTTCCTCTGTCCGTTCCTCGCCGTTTTTTGTCGATTTGGTTTGTGTCGTTTCGCCCTTTAGCTTATAGGCAGATTTTGAAACATCCAAAAGACCATTATCAAAGTTGACATCACACCATTTCAAAGCGACCGCCTCCGAACGTCTGACACCCGTTGTTAAATACAGCCAGATCAGAGCGCGGAGCATAACCTTGACAGATATGACGGACAGCGGCTTATCCCGATTGATCTCAACTTCAGAATCAAGAGCCGAAAGCATTTTTCCGAGTTCTTGTTTATTATATACAACGGTCTTTTGCTTTGGTATCGTTGGAAATTCAAGCCTATCAGTCGTCTTTTTTTCGATTATTTCAAGCCGATACGCCTCCGAAAACACTGATTTCAGCATATTTTCGTATCTGACAACACTTGCAGGGGCTAATGGTTTAACGGGCTTTCCATCTGCTTTTTTGTACTGACCGCTGCTCAGACTGTTGATAATTCGTTGAAGTGTCTGCACCTTTATTTCTCCAAGACTCAAATGACCGAGAACAGGGACGAAAATATTACAAAGAACGCGCTTGTATTCCTCAAACACAGTCGGTGAATAAAAGGTTTTTACCCCTCAGCACGCGAAGCAAAGGCACACCGTGAAGAAGGTTTTCGGACATATTATTGCACTGTTCCGGAATTTATAAAATTTTTGCTTTTGTCGCAAAACAAAACAGAGAATGAATAAATCAAAAACCGCCGTCTTTCGGGGCGGCGGTAAAATTGTAAAAGAAGGTGATTTTCACGGCACAAAGGCGAATGTTTTCAAAAGAAATTATAGATGATGATTCATTCCTTGATCTTTCTACCGAAGCCAAATTAATGTATTTCTTGTTTGGTATGTTTGCGGATGATGACGGCATACTCCGAAACGCCAAATCTATAATGAGACTATATAACCTTGATGAAAGCACACTAAACGAACTCGAAACAGAAAACTATATAATCAGAGTTGGAAAATGCGTTGTCATTCGACATTGGAAGATCAACAATCTAATCCGAAAAGATCGCTATAATCCGTCAAGTTTTCCTGAGCGGAATGAAATATTTGAAAACAAAGAAACGAAAATTTACTACACAAAAAGCGAAATTGAAAACTATCCGTCTGATAAAAATTTTATTTCACTGGGGGAAAGCATTACAGAGTCAGACAATCCAAAACTTTCCGCTGAAAACAAGACTGCCGCAAAAAGCAATCTATCGGATGTTGATTTGTTGAAAGAAATGGATGAGCTTAGAGCAAAAAAGGGGTTACCTCCGAAGTACAGTATGTCGGGGTAAACCAGCGGTATACCATTGGTTTACCCAGAATTGGTTTACCCAGATAAGATAAGGTTAGAACAGGAAAGAATAGATTAAATCAAATCAGCAAAGATAAAGGAAGAACAGCACATAGGAAGGGGAGCGTGAGGGGGAACCTCAACTTTACTACCGGTCAAATT
>CACYDC010000092.1 GCA_902773025.1 uncultured Ruminococcus sp. | reverse complement strand
GAGAATAGCCATACTCTTGACAAATTGTGGAATTTAGTATAGAATTGTATAGGTAGGATAGGAAAGTATTTGTTGGTGGTTTTTAACAAATATTTATAGTCTGATGTGTGAAAATAGCTGAGTTTGATTCTGTGGAGGTATTATCAGATGAGTTTTACTATTTTAGGTACTGGAAAAGCTGTCCCGGAGTATGTTATGACAAATGATGAGCTTTCTACTATGGTGGAAACTAATGATGAATGGATAAGAACAAGAACTGGAATAGAAGAAAGACATATATGTAAAAGCGAAACAATTACACAGCTTTGCGTTGAGGCGGCAACTAATGCCCTCGAAAATGCAGGCGTTAAACCGGAAGAACTGGACCTTATAATCTGCTCTACAATGAGAGGAGAAAATATTACCCCTTCTCAGGGATGTATGATACAAAAAGAAATAGGTGCCTCCTGCCCGGCTTTTGATGTTAATGCTGCTTGTTCAGGCTTTATTTATGCCCTGGATATCGCCGCAGGATTCTTTGAAAGAAAAAAAGTCAAAAAAGTGCTTATCGTTTCTATGGATAACCTTTCAAATATTACAAACTGGACCGACCGATCGACTTGTGTGCTTTTTGGCGACGGCGGCGCAGCAGCTGTGCTCGGCGAGGGTAACGACCTTCTGTCAATACATCTTACTGCTTCGGGTAATGATGCTGCCATAAGAATACCCCACGGAACAAATTCCTCGCCGTTCTATGAACATGAGGAGGAAAGAGCAGTTCTGTTTATGGCCGGCAATGAGGTGTATAAATTCGCAACAGCAGCAATGGCTAACGGTATAAAAAAGGCTGTGGCGGATGCCGGCTTGGAACAGAGTGATATTGACTGCGTTATACCGCATCAGGCTAATATAAGAATTATAAATACTGCTGCTAAGAATCTTGATATTCCCAGAGAGAAGTTCTTCTGTAATGTACAGCATTACGGCAATACTTCATCAGGCAGTGTGCCGATAGCGCTCGATGAGGCAAACCGTTCCGGTATTATTAAAAAAGGCGATCTGATTGCATTATGCGCGTTTGGCGGAGGCCTTACAACAGGCAGCTGCGTATTGCGCTGGAGTAAAGAAAGTAACTGATTCTGTAATTTATAAATAAAAAACAGGAGGATTTACTGATGGGTAAGACAGTGTTTGTTTTCTCCGGACAGGGAGCACAGGTCCCCGGAATGGGAAAATCATTATATGAAAATTCATCCGCTGCAAAGGCAGTATTCGATATGGCAGAAAGTATAAGACCCGGAACAATAAAGCAATGCTTTGAGGGAACAAAAGAAGAACTCTCTGTTACGATAAATACACAGCCTTGTGTGTTTGCAGTCGATCTTGCCGCGGCTGCCGCGGTTGCTGAAAAGGGTATTGTGCCCGATTATGCAGCAGGCTTTTCTCTCGGAGAAATCGCAGCATTGGCTTTTTCCGGAATGCTGACATATGAACAGGCTTTCAGGCTTGTGTGCAAAAGAGCAGAATTCATGGATGAAGCCGCTAATACCGAAAAGGGAGCGATGGCTGCGGTGATGAAACTTACTCCCGAAAAGGTAGAGGAAATATGCTCGCGCTTTGAGAAAGCTTACCCTGTTAACTATAACAGCCCTGCGCAAACTGTCGTGGCTGCGGCAGAGGATGAGATAGACCCATTATGTGAGGCTGTCAAGGCCGAAAAGGGAAAGGCAGTGAAACTCGCTGTAAGCGGTGCATTCCATTCTCCGTTTATGAGCAGCGCTTCGGATCGTCTGGCTGAGTATCTTAAGGATGTAGAGTATGGAGAGGCAAAAATCCCGGTGTACTCAAATGTCACAGCACAGCCTTATGAGGGCGACTACAGACAGCTTACAGCTGCTCAGGTCAAAAGCCCTGTCAGATGGCAGACAACAATAGAAAATCTTGTAAAAGAAGGTGCCGACCGTTTTATTGAGGTCGGAATTGGCAAAACTCTTACAGGACTGATAAAAAAGATTAATGCGGATGTTACCGCAATAAATATTCAGGATAAGGAGGGACTTGACACACTTTGACGTGTCGGGGAAAATTATGTTTGAACTTACTGGAAAAACAGCAATTATTACAGGTGCATCAAGAGGTATCGGTAAGGCGATTGCAATGAAGTTTGCTTCACAGGGAGCAAATATCGCATTCCTTCACTATATGGATGCTGATAATGCAGCAGCAACCGAAAAAGAGCTTAATGAGCTTGGTATCAAAGCAAAGGGTTACGAATGTAACGTTGCAGATTTTGCGGCAGCAAATGCGGCTGTTGAACAGATACTTGAGGATTTCGGAGAAGCCCATATTCTGGTCAATAATGCAGGTATTGTAAGAGATATGCTTATGCTGAAAATGCAGGAGTCGGATTTTGATGCCGTTATCAGCGTTAATCTTAAGGGCGCTTTCAATATGACAAAAAGCGTATATCAGCATTTCATGAAAAAGCGCAGAGGCAGAATCATTAATATTTCTTCAATAGTCGGTCTTACAGGTAATGCGGGACAAACAAACTATGCTTCTGCTAAGGCCGGTATGATAGGTCTGACAAAATCTGTTGCAAAAGAGCTTGGCGCAAGAAATGTAACAGTTAACGCAATTGCTCCGGGCTTTATTAAAACGGATATGACAGACGGAATGCCCGAAAAAGCAAAGGAAGCAACACTTGCTGCGATACCGATGAAGCGTATGGGTCAGGTCGAGGATATAGCTAATACGGCGCTGTTTCTTGCATCGGATGAAGCTGCTTATATTTCCGGTGAGGTTATCAGAGTAGACGGCGGTCTTGCAATGTAATAAACCCACATACTGGAAACAGGTATATATGATTTTTCACAGAAAGGGAAGTGTACTATATGAATAGAGTAGTTATTACCGGTATCGGTGCAATAACTCCTGTTGGAAATAATGCAGAAGATATGTGGGAATCAATGAAAAACGGTGTATGCGGTATAGATACTATAACAAAATTTGATGTGTCAAAAACCAAAGCTAAGGTTGCCGGAGAGGTAAAGGATTTTGATCCCACAGAGTATATCGATAAGAGAGAAGTCAGAAAAATGGACCTGTTTTGTCAGTATGCAATGGCTGCGGCAACACAGGCAGTAAATGACAGCAATATAATCGGAAATGTTGAACCGGAAAGACTTGGGGTTTATTTTGGCTCAGGCGTAGGCGGAATAAATACCTTCTATGAGCAGAGCGTTAATCTTTATACTGATAAGAATATTTCTCCGTTTTTTATTCCTATGATGATAGGAAATATCGCGGCAGGAAATGTAGCTATTAAATTCAAGGCAAAAGGACCTTGTCTGCCCGTTGTTACGGCTTGCTCAACATCAACTCATGCGATCGGCGAGGCTTTCCATGCGGTTAAATTTGGTTTGGCGGATGCTGTTATTGCAGGCGGCGCGGAAGCAACTATTACAGAACTTGCTATCAAGGGCTTTACAAGCTGCAAGGCGCTGACACTGACAGATGATCCCAAAAGAGCATCAATTCCGTTTGATAAGGAACGTTCCGGTTTCGTAATGGGTGAAGGCGCAGGCGCACTTATCCTTGAGGAATATGAACACGCTGTATCAAGAGGCGCAAAGATATATGCAGAAATATGCGGATATGGGAATACTTGTGACGCGCATCATATAACCGCTCCGGACCCAGAAGGAGAGGGCGCTGCTGCGTGTGTAAAAATTGCGCTTGAAGAAGCAGGCTATCAGGGAACAGAAGAGCTTTATATCAATGCGCATGGTACGTCAACAAATCTTAACGATTCCGGTGAGACGAAGGCATTTAAAAAGGTTCTTGGCGAAAGAGCATACAAGGCGCATATCAGTTCAACAAAATCTATGACAGGCCATATGCTCGGCGCAACAGGCGCTGTGGAGGCAATTGCAGCATCACTTGCGCTCAGGGACGGAATAATCCCTCCGACTATCGGATATAAGATACCTGATCCCGAATGTGATTTGGATTATACGCCTAATAAAGCAGTTGAGGCTCAGGCAGATATGGCCTTGTCAACAACATTCGGCTTTGGCGGTCATAATGCTTGTATCGTACTCAAAAAGGTGGATTGAAAAGTCGGCTGCGGTACGTTCCGGCTTAGTGAATGGTTCTAAATTATACTACAACAGCAGGAGTGAATTTCAATGTACAGCGTTGAGGAAATAAAAGAGCTGCTCAGAGCCTTTGATGATTCAAAGGCAACGGCGCTTGATATACAGATAAGCGAAAATGAATTTGTAAGTATCCGGCAGAAGACTGCTAAACCGGCTGTAATAGCTGAAAGCGCGCCGTCAGTGCAGGTTCAGCCGGTCGTACAGGAACAGCCTGCTGCGGAAGTGCCGGCGCAAGCGATTCAGCCGGTCGATAAGGGCAGCGCGGTAGAATCACCAATGGTAGGCGTATTTTATTCGGCTCCTTCACCGGACAGTGATCCGTATGTGACAGTAGGCAGCAAGGTCGAAAAGGGTGACGTTCTTTGCCTTATTGAAGCAATGAAGCTTATGAATGAGGTAACAGCGGAAAAAAGCGGTGAAATAACTGAAATATGTGTTGAAAACGGACAGGTTGTAGAATACGGTCAGCCGTTGTTCAGAATAAAATAAAAAGAAGGTGGCAGCAATGAATAAAGAAGAAATAATGCAGATTATACCTCACAGAAATTCAATGCTTCTGATCGATGAGGCTACCAAAACAGGTGAAACGACCTGTGAGGGTAAAAAATATATTACCGGAAAAGAATGGTTTCTTGACGGCCATTTTCCCGGAAATCCGGTTGTGCCGGGTGTAATACTCTGCGAGATGATGGCACAGGCAAGTGCTGTAATAATATCTGATGTATCTGCTGCAAGTACACCTTATTTTACAGGAATAGAAAAAGCAAAATTCAGAAACAAAGTACTCCCGGGCGATACACTTGAAATAAAGTGCGAACTTACTGATCATAAAAGAAACTTCTATTTTGTAAAAGGCAAGGGTTATGTCAACGGCAAACTCAGTGTATCAGCAGAGTTTTCATTCGCACTGGTTCCGAGAGAGGAAACAGCACAGGCATAACACAAGGTCCGGTATTCTTGAGGAAAGAAAAATAAAGAATGATCCCGCTGCAGCCGTCAGCGAGAAAGGGGTATTGCCCCTCTCGGGAAGGAGTAATCGAGTTGTTTTCCAAAATATTGATCGCAAACAGAGGCGAAATAGCCGTTAGAATTATCCGTGCCTGCAGAGAAATGGGAATTTCTACTGTTGCAGTGTATTCTCAGGCTGATAAGGATGCCCTTCATGTGACAATGGCTGACGAAAGCTATTGCATAGGAGCACCCCAGGTTGCTGACAGCTATCTGAATATGGCTGCGATTCTTGAGGTCGCAGTAGTGTCAGGTGCACAGGCGATACATCCCGGTTACGGGCTTCTTTCGGAAAATGCAAAATTTGCTGCACTGTGCAGAGAATGTAATATAGAATTTATCGGCCCGAGCGCGGAAATGATAGAGAGGCTCGGAGATAAGGACGAAGCAAGAAAAACAATGAGGGCTGCGGGGGTTCCTGTGACTCCTGGCAGCGATGTAATAGATGATATTGATGAGGCAAGAAAAAAAGCGAAGGAAATAGGCTTTCCTTTGCTCGTTAAAGCACGTTCCGGAGGCGGAGGAAGAGGAATACGAAGAGTTGACAGCATAGACGAATTCGATAATGCGTTTTTATCCGCTAAGGCTGAGGCTCAGAGCGCATTCGGTGATGGCGCGGTATATATGGAGAAGTATCTCTATCCGGTTAAACATGTAGAGATGCAGCTGCTGAGTGATAAATACGGTAATGTCGTTTGTCTGGGGGAAAGAGAATGCTCTGTTCAAAGGAAAAACCAGAAGCTGATAGAGGAAAGTCCTTCTCCGGCGATTACTCCGGAAATACGCGCCAAAATGATGGATGCGGCCGCTAAGGCAGCAAGAGCAGTAGGCTATGAAAATGCCGGAACAGTAGAATTCCTGCTTGATAAGGATAAGAATTTCTATTTTATGGAAATGAATACCCGTCTTCAGGTTGAACACGCTGTAACAGAAATGGTTGTAGGAATAGATATCGTACAGTGGCAGATAAGGATTGCTTCAGGAGCAAAGCTTACGATAACACAGGACAGAGTGTTTATTCACGGAAATGCAATAGAATGCCGTATAAATGCTGAGGACGTTGACAATAATTTCAGACCAAGCTGCGGAACGATAAACTTTATCCATGTTCCCGGGGGTCCGTGTGTCCGTTTTGATACGGCTATTTATCAGGATTATTCAATACCGCCGTATTACGATTCCATGATCGGCAAGCTTATCGTTCAGGCACGCTCAAGAGAACTTGCGATAAGAAAAATGAAAATGGCTCTGAGTGAGCTTACAATAAACGGTGTAAAGCAAAACAGGGATCTTCATATAGATATACTTTCTGATCCTGCTTTCGTTTCAGGTGAGTATACTACAGGATTTATGGAAGAACGAAGAATACGGCTTGAAAAAGAAAAAAATAAAAAATGAGGCCGGTATAGCGCTTGTGGAAACCGGTTTTTATATTGTGATTAATATCAGGCGTCAGATTTTGTATTGTGTGATTTTTGAAAATTTGATGTCAGGATATAATGCCGTGTCATTGCGGAGATAGGACGGGTGTAGCTTGAATACAACAGATATTTTTAATTTTTTAAAGCCGAAGAACGAGCTTGAAAATCAGGGTGTGGAAATGGAAAATCATCCGTATATTCCTGATGAGCTATGGGTGAAATGCCCGATATGCAAAAATCCCGTTCTTTCTGCGGATCTTAACGAAAATAAGAAGGTTTGTCCGAAGTGCGGGTATCATTTCCGTATTGCTGCAAGGCAGCGTATCAGTATGACTGTGGATGAGGGTTCATTCGAAGAATTTGATGCTGATATGACTTCGGTCAATGTTATAGATTTTCCGGATTATACGAGAAAACTTAAAAATGCAAAGATAAACAGCGGCGAGAATGAATCAGTGATAACCGGTCTGGCAAAGATCGGAGGATATCAGGTAGTTCTCGGAGTAATGAATTCTCAGTTCATGATGGGCTCAATGGGCAGAGTGACAGGCGAAAAGATCACACGCGCATTTGAATATGCGACTGTGCATAGTTTGCCGGTTGTGATCTTTACAGTGTCCGGAGGAGCAAGGATGCAGGAGGGGATACTCTCTTTGATGCAGATGGCTAAAACAAGCGGCGCAGTTAAACGCCATAGCAATGCAGGGCTTTTATACATAACTGTATTGACTGATCCGACAACCGGAGGAGTGACGGCAAGCTTTGCTATGGAAGGCGACATTATCCTTTCGGAGCCGAAGGCTTTAATCGCCTTTGCCGGTCCGAGAGTTATTGAGCAGACAATAAGACAAAAACTGCCTAAGGATTTTCAGTCTGCGGAATTTCTGCTTGAAAAAGGATTTATTGATGCGGTGGTGCCCAGGAGCGAAATGAGAGATACTCTTACGAAGATCCTCAGACTCCATTCGGGAGAAATAATTCAGGAGGAGGACGAATCCGATGAGCGCATTTGACAGCGTAACGGCAGCAAGAGCTAATGACCGCCCTACTGCTGTTGACTATATAACAAAAATATTCGGGGACTCCTTTATTGAATTCCACGGCGACAGACGCTATGCGGATGATAAGGCAGTTATAGGCGGAATAGCTGAGCTTTGCGGCAAGGCTGTTACGGTTATAGGACTTGAAAAAGGACGTAACTTGAAGGAACGAATGGACAGAAATTTCGGTTCGGCGCATCCTGAGGGCTACAGAAAAGCTTTGAGGCTTATGAAACAGGCTGAAAAATTCCGAAGACCCGTTATCTGCTTTGTGGATACCTCAGGTGCATACTGCGGTATTGGAGCTGAGGAAAGAGGGCAGGGCCAGGCAATAGCGGAAAACCTTATGGAAATGATGACGCTCGAAACACCTATACTCTCAATCTTTATAGGTGAAGGCGGAAGCGGCGGAGCGCTTGCGCTTGCTGTTGCTGATGAGGTATGGATGCTTGAGAATGCGATCTATTCGGTAATATCTCCTGAGGGCTGCGCAAGTATATTATGGAAGGATTCCTCTAAGACTGCCGAGGCTTCCGAATGTCTTAAGCTTACGTCACAGGATCTGTTTAAGCTTGGCGTAATTGAAAGGATAATAAGAGAACCGAAAAATCTTGACAGCAATATGTTTGAAAGTCTGAAAAATCTGATTTCACAGACATTTGATAAGCTTGGCGCGGCAGATACGGCTATTTTGCTTGAAAAAAGATATAACCGGTTCAGAAAATACTGATCAAAAAAAATAAAACAGGAGAAAGCTTAGAAAAAAAGTTTTCTCCTTTTTGAATTAAAGGAAGAAAAAGAATGAAATTGAATATTGTTCTTGTAGAACCTGAGATTCCTCAGAATACAGGAAATATTGCGCGAACCTGCGCGGCGACCGGGGCAAGATTGCATATCGTGAAGCCTATGGGTTTTACCCCAACGGATAAACATCTCAAAAGATCGGGGCTTGATTACTGGCATTTTCTCGATCTGACATATTATGAAAATTTAGATGAATTTTTCTCTCTTACACAGGGCGGACGCTATTACTATTTTTCAACTAAGGCGCCGAGAAAATATACGGATATACAATATCCTGATAACTGCTATATACTGTTTGGAAAGGAAACAAAGGGATTGCCGGAAAAGCTTCTGCATGATAATCCGCATACAACTGTCCGAATCCCGATGATAGACGAAGCAAGAAGTCTTAATTTATCCAATTCTGTCGCAATTGCGGCATATGAAATATTACGCCAATGGGATTTTCCCCAGCTGCTGAATTATGGCAGACTAAGAGAATTCGATTGGGATAATTTTAGTTTTGAATAAAGGAAAAGGAAGAATTTATAATGATCACAGTAAGTAATGTAACAGTCAATTTCAGCGGAACACCGCTGTTTTCTGATGTCGATCTTAAGCTGACGGATAATAACTGCTATGGTATAATAGGAGCAAACGGCGCGGGAAAATCTACATTTCTGAGAGTACTTTCAGGTGATCTCGAACCTACAAAGGGCGAGGTAATAATACCTGAAAACACAAGAATGTCTGTGCTTAAGCAGGACCATTTTGCTTTTGACAGCTATACGGTTTTAGATACGGTAATTTATGGAAATAAAAAGCTTTACGATATAATGAAGGAAAAAGATGCTATCTATATGAAAGAGGATTTTTCCGATGAGGACGGAATAAGAGCATCTGAGCTTGAAGCTGAGTTTGCGGAACTGAACGGTTGGGAAGCTGAAAGCGATGCTTCAAAGCTTATACAGGGTCTTGGACTTCCTGAGGAACTGTTGTACTCTCAAATGAGCAGTCTTACGGGTAATGAAAAGGTTAAGGTTCTGCTTGCGCAGGCTCTTTTCGGAAATCCTGAAATAATCCTGCTTGACGAGCCGACAAATAACCTTGATATCAAGGCAATTGCATGGCTTGAGGATTTTATTCTTGATTATGAAGGAACCGTTATAGTAGTATCTCATGACCGTCATTTTTTGAATACAGTATGTACGCATATGGTGGATATTGATTACAATAAGATAAAACTTTATGTGGGCAACTATGAATTCTGGTATGAATCCAGCCAGCTCATTCAGGCAATGATAAAACAGCAGAATAAGAAAACAGAAGAAAAAATCAAGGAACTTCAGAGCTTTGTTCAGAGATTTTCCGCTAACAAATCTAAATCAAAACAGGCAACATCAAGAAGAAAGCTTCTTGATAAGCTTACTGTCGAGGAACTGCCTGCTTCATCACGCAGATATCCCTTCGTTGGATTTAATATGGACAGGGAAGTAGGAAAAGAAGTATTGCAGGTTGAAGGACTGTCAAAAACAATTGACGGCGAAAAGGTTCTTGATAATGTTACCTTCCGCATTGAGCGAAATGATAAGGTCGCTTTTCTGTGTGATAATGAAATTGCCGTTACGACCCTTTTTGAGATTCTTATGGGTAATATGGAGCCAGATGAGGGAGAATTCAAATGGGGAGGTACGACCTCACAGTCATATTTCCCGAAGGATAATACAGAGTTTTTTGAGGGAAATGATATGTCAATCATTGACTGGCTAAGACAATATGTAAAGGGTAATGATAACACCGATACCTATCTGCGGGGCTTCTTAGGAAGAATGTTATTTTCTGGCGATGATGTGTTTAAAGCCGTCAAGGTCCTTTCGGGCGGTGAAAAGGTACGCTGTATGCTGTCCCGCATGATGATGTTCGGCGCAAATGTACTTGTGCTGGATCAGCCGACCAACCATCTTGATCTGGAATCAATTACCGCTGTTAATAAGGGGCTTTCAAATTTCAAGGGTGTTGTACTGTTTACATCTCATGACCATGAATTCATTTCAACGGTCGCAAACAGAATTATTGTTATAGAAAAAACAGGTATCAAGGATATTACCCGTTCCTATGATGAATATATAGCTGAAAGATACAGCGTTGAATAAGATTTTGAAATGATAAGGAAAGAGGGTGACGGAATGCTTTCGGGTGAAAGAGACAGGGCTGATCTTTTTCTTGATAAATACAGAGAGCTTGAGGAAGAACTCAATAAGAAATACGGTACCGATGAAAAAACCTTCGGCAGTCCTGTGGTACGCTTTATTAATGATAAAGAAAGCAGGGAATATCGGGAAAAACTGGACCTTTGCAGGGAAATACGCAATTTCCTTTCCCATCATTCCGAATTTGACGGAGAAAGAATAATCCAGCCGTCAGAATCTCTTATCCGTTTTTTAGATGAAGTGACGGAATATCTCAGACGTCCTCCGCTGGCGATTGAGTGCGCTACACTTTTTGCCGATATCCTTAAAACCACATATTCCCAGAAATCTCAGACAGTTATGAAGAAAATGGAACGTCAGGGATTTTCTCATGTTCCTGTAATTGTTGAAGGCGAATGTGTAGGTGTGTTCAGCGTAAGCACAGTTTTTACATATGCACTTGCCAACGGAATGACTTCCCTCAGGGATGATATGACAATAGGTGATTTTGCTGAATTTATCCCTATCGAAAAGCACAGCACCGAGCGCTTTCATTTTGTGGGTAAGCAGGCAACTATTCAGGATGTAAGAAATGAATTTGATAAGAAAAACCGGGGCAGCAAACGACTTGCAGCAGTATTTATTACAGATAACGGTTCAATGCAGGGCAGGATACTTGGCATGGTAACACCAAATGATATTTTGAATTACTGAGGAGGCGCTGCATTGAATACACAGAGAAAAAAAGTAATGGTCGCAATGAGCGGCGGAGTTGACAGCTCAGCAGCCGCGGCTATACTCAGTGAAAAATATGAAGCTGTCGGAGTGAATCTCAGATTATATACAAACGAGGATATTGGCTTTGAAGAAAGTCGTACCTGCTGTTCGCTTGATGATGTTGAAGATGCGAGGAGAGCTGCAAACAAAATCGGGATCGACTTTTATGTATATAATTTCGGAGAGCGATTCAGGGAATGTGTCATAGAAAAATTCAACCGATCATATATGCAGGGCCTTACGCCTAACCCGTGTATAGACTGCAACAGATTCATAAAGTTTGATGCAATGCTGAAAAGGGCAGAGCTTTTAGGATGTGACTATATTGCAACGGGACATTATGTGCGCAGGCGTTACGATGAAAATACGGGAAAATATCAGCTTCTTAAGGGTATTGATTACTCAAAGGATCAGAGCTATGTGCTGTATGGCCTGACACAATATCAGCTGAACAAAACACTTTTCCCGATCGGTGAGTTTACAAAGACGCAGACAAGGGAGCTTGCCGAAAAGTACGGACTTGTTACAGCTCATAAGCCTGACAGTCAGGATATCTGCTTCGTCCCGGACGGTGACTATGCGTCTTTTATTGAAAGATATACCGGAGAAAGCTTTCCGGAGGGTGATTTCGTGGACATGGAAGGAAATATTCTCGGGAAACATAAAGGAATAATAAGATATACAATAGGTCAGCGTAAGGGTCTGGGAATTGCACTCGGACAGCCGGCTTATGTCGTTTCCAAGGATATCAGGAATAACAGGGTGATACTCGGAAATAATGATGATCTGTTTACGGATACAGCCTATGCGGATGATGTTAACTGGATATCCGGAGAATTGCCGTCCGGACCAGTAAGGGTAAGCGCTAAGGTCAGATATAATCAGAAGGAACAGCCGGCAACAGTATATCCCTTAAATAAAGGCGTTATGAAGGTCGTGTTTGATCAGCCGCAGCGCGCTGTTACTTTCGGTCAGGCTATAGTGTGCTATGATGGAGAAATTGTTCTGGGAGGCGGTACATGTGTACCGGCGCCGCAAGATTAAAAATATTATACACAAATACGTTGAAATATAAAATCATTAGTTATATAATATTTATTAGTCAATTTCAGAAAAGCAGGTGGTAACGAATGAATCTCGATCGCAGGAATATCGAGAAAGTATTGTTTGTCGGTATAATTTTTATTTTGATTTACCTTGGATTGCAGAATATGAATGTGGTCGTAGAATTTATCGTTTATCTGACCAATGTTCTGCTTCCGTTTCTGATAGCTGTGATCTGTACCTTTTTTCTTAATGTTCCGCTTAAGGCTATTGAAAAAAGATTGTTCAGACCAAAAAAAGGAAAAAAGGTAAGTCCGTTTCTCGAAAAAGCAAGACGGCCTGTTGCACTTGTTCTTTCAATTGCTTTGCTGCTGCTGGTTATCGGAGCGTTTTTGACAATCATTATTCCTGAAATGGGAAAAAGCATAAATCAGTTGATAGATTCACTTCCTGAAACTCTTAGAAGCCTCAATGACCGGGTAAACAGCCTTGCGGCTGATAATGAATATCTTAAGGATGCTGTTAAATTTATAAATCCGGAATACGGAGAGGAAACCCTAGTAAACGGTAAAACTATCGTAAATGACCAGCTGATAGACGTATCGTTGGTTACAACATATGTTACCGGATTTTTGTCTGATAATGCATCCGGCCTTGTAAGCTATACAGTAACAATGCTTTCAACAGTTGTAAGTATGGCTGTGAATTTCTTCCTTGGATTTGTCCTTTCTATTTATACGCTTATGAGAAAAGAACAAATTACGATGAAGGTCAAAAAGCTTATATACGCTGCGTTCCCTGAAAAGGCAGCAGATTTTATTGTTGAGGTCGGACACCTTACAAATAAATCATTTTACAACAGTATTACGGGACAGATGATGGAATGTATCATACTCGGGAGCCTTACAACTCTTGGAATGACAATATTTGGTTTTCCGTATGCTGCGCTTGTCGGAATAATGGTGGCTATCTGTTCATGGATACCTATGTTTGGTATATGGATCGGCGCGGGTATCGGTACGCTGTTCGTTTTGACAAAGGACCCTGTTCAGGCAATATGGTTCCTTGTTTTTATGGTGTGTTTGCAGCAGATAGAAGGTAACTTTATTTTCCCGAAAGTAGTAGGAAATAATATGGGACTTCCGCCTATACTGATGATATCTGCGATCGTTCTCTTCAGCAGCTTCTTCGGGATCATCGGATTGGTTGTGAGCTGTCCGGTCACATCAGTTTTGTATACTCTTACAAGAAGATTCGTATTTACAAGACTCAGGAAAAAGAAAGTACCTCATGAAAAATATGAGCCGATCGTGGAGCGGCCGCGGCCTAAACTTCATAAGGCGGCAAAGGGTGCCGGTATGATAGGTAAGCTTACAAAATCTATTAAAAAGACTATAGATGAAAAAGCAAAGGAAAGTAAGCCTGCTAAGGTAAAAATAAAGAAAAAACCATAAATGAAGTTCTTTATTGGCAATAAAGACACACGATCGGGATGATTTCCTTTCGTGTGTTTATTTTTTTTTAATAAATCAAGACAAATTTAATAAAATCCATTGTAAAATTGTATAAGGATATGTTAAAATAGTAAATAGCCAACGTAAGCGTTATTTTCTGAAAAATAAATATCATATCAAAATATGGAGGGATAGACTTGCTGAAACTGAAAAAATTGTTCAGCTGTATACTCGCTATCACTACATTGTTAGGGGGAAGTACAATGGCTGCTGCCGCTGTAAATGAAAATAATAAAACTGAGAAAGTGTATGCGCATGAGCTTGATAAACAGGCATATAACGGAAATGATCTCGGGGCTGTATATAAAAAGGATCAGACTACTTTCAAGGTATGGGCGCCTACTGCTGAAAGAGTAACGCTGAAGCTTTATGCGACAGGAAGCTCTTCGGAGGACGGAGCGCAGGATATTTCAACGACGTCTATGACAAAGGGCAATAACGGTGTCTGGAGCGCAACACTAAAGGGAGATAAGAAAAATCTGTATTATACATATCTTGTTACGATAAACGGTGTTACTACCGAAACCGCCGATGTTTATTCAAAGGCAGTGGGAGTAAACGGTAACAGAAGCATGGTTGTTGATCTTGATGCAACTGATCCCGAGGGATGGGATGAAGATAAGCACGTGCTTTATGATGATCCTACAGATGCAATCGTGTGGGAGGTACATGTCCGGGATTTTTCAAAAAGTGAAATATCAGGTGTTTCTCTTAAGCATAAGGGGAAATACCTTGCTTTTACGGAAAACGGTACGACAGTTGCAGATCAGGGAGAAGTGCCGACCTGTATAGATTATCTCAAAAAGCTTGGCGTAACTCATGTGCAGCTTATGCCTGTGTATGATTATGCAACCGTTGATGAATCAAAGGCAGATACTGATGAGTATAACTGGGGCTATGATCCGAAAAACTATAATGTTCCGGAAGGGTCATATTCTACGAATCCTTATGACGGCAATGTGAGGATAAAAGAATTCAAGCAGATGATAAAGGCGCTTCATGATGCAGGCATCGGAGTAATAATGGATGTTGTGTATAACCATACATTTACGGCAAAGGGAAGCTGCTTTGAAAATACTGTTCCTGAATATTATTACAGACTGAATAAGGACGGTTCACTGTCTGACGGTTCGGGATGCGGAAACGAAACGGCAAGCGATCATCTTATGTACAGAAAATATATGATCGACTCTATACTTTACTGGACAAATGAATATCATATTGACGGTTTCCGATTTGATCTTATGGGAGTTCACGATGTGGAAACAATGAATCAGATCCGTGATGCTCTTGATAAAAAAGTCAAGGACGGCAAGAAGATCATAATGTACGGCGAACCTTGGACGGGCGGAACAACCGGTACATCTGCCAAAACAGCAGTCAAGGAAAACATTACTATGCTGAATGAAAGGATCGGCGCATTCAATGATAATTTCAGAGATGCCGTGAAGGGTCATGTTTTCAATGCTGCCGAGTCCGGATATGTGCAGACAGGAAGCGGAACAGAAAACCTTAAAACCTGTATAACGGCTAATTGCCTGGGAAGCAGCTGGCTCAAGCAGCCGTCACAGTCTGTTACCTATATATCTGCGCATGACAACTATACGCTTTATGACAAGCTTATACTTTCCACCAAAAATGATGAAAGCTATGATACAAGGGATGAACGTATTGTAGAGATGAATAAGCTTGCTGCTGCGGTTATACTGACTTCACAGGGAATTAATTTTATGCAGGCCGGCGAGGAATTTGCGAGGACTAAATACGGTGATGAAAACAGCTATATATCGCCGGATAAGATCAATATGCTGGACTGGAGCAATCTGATAAAATATGCTGATCTGAATTCATATTATCAGGGGCTTATTGAGATAAGGAAAAATTATAAGCCGTTCAGGGATGCTAGCGCATCAAGCGCAAAACTGATCGCTTTTTCTGATGCTGATAAGGGTGTTGTAGCCTATACCCTTGCAAATACTCTGACAAACGATAAGGAATGGAAATATGCGGCAGTTGCTTTTAATGCTTCTGATAATGCTTCTGAGGTTACTCTGAAACAGAGCGGTGATACCAAGCTGCCCGAAAAGTGGGAGATCATAGCCGATCGTGATCAGGCGGGGCTTGATGGAATAGGTACGGTTGAGGGCAGTAAAATAACTGTTCCGGCGCATGGAGCGATGATACTTGTAGATAAGGAAAGCTTTGATAAATTAGCTAAGAAGTCTGGTAAATGTACCGTAAAGGTTGAATATAAAGACAGCGAAAGCGGCGAAGTATTCAAAAAGCAGGTGCTTATGGGTGAACCCGGCAATGGCTATACTGTATCCAGATCGAATGATTATGATATAGAATATGATTTTGTGGAAACGCTGGGAAGTGAAAAAGGTAAATTCACTAAGGAACCTCAGGTAATTACATACAGCTACAAAAAATTCGACGGAAAGATCATAAATCTGAATGTAAATTACATCAAGGAAGGCAGTTCTGCGCTGGAAGCAAGTGAGGTAACTGTTGCGGACAGTGTAACAAAAAGGATCAGGAGTGGCGAGGAATACAATGCGCCTATAAAGAACATAGACGGGCTGAAGATCAAAATTGATAAATTCCCTGCTGATGCCGTAGGAAAGGCCGGCGATGATGATATTGACGTTACGTTCTATTATGAAAAAGCACCATCTGACGATCTTGTCGTACATTATTTCGATTCACAGAAAAGAGATAAGGTGTTAGCTTATATTTATTCTGAAAACGGAGATAAAACCGAGAAGCTTACTAAGGATTCTCCCGGGGATGAAATGAGCGCTGACAAGGAATTGGGTGACGGCTGGTATACAATTAAAATCAAGGATCAGGGCGGAAGAACGAATCTCAAGGCTAAATTCAGTGATTCAAAGGGAGAAAACGCAGATCCGGTTATTTATGAGCCTGCTCATGAGATCTGGATCGAAAACGGAGTTGTATCTCACAGCGGCGAGGTAAATGTTATATATACTGATGAAACCGGCAATATCATCGAAACAAAGACGCTCAACGGTAAGGAAGGTCAGGTATATACCACTGAGGAACTTGAATATTCAAAAATGAGATTAACTACAAAAACCTCTAACACAGAAGGTATGTTTACAGAAGTGCCGATCTATGTTATATACAAATATGAAAGCGCTATGCCGGACGACAAATCTGTAATGCCTGTTATAATGTTATTGTGCGCATCTTCGCTTATAATGCTTGCCGCAGCAGGCATACTCGGTGTTATTCACCATAACCGCCGAAAGCGTTGGAGCTGAGATTTGAACAAAAAATAAAGTCAGTGAATTTTTGGCATTCACTGACTTTATTCTTTTATACTATTCTCAAATAAATAACAGACAACACTGAAACGTTACTACGCTATTAACTCAGTACCGCGGACGGCGTGCCGCCGCGGTCGTGTTCGCGGCCCGGTGCCCGGGCAGTCAATTCGCGATTCCGCTCATTACATTCGCTGCAAGTACGCTTAACAATGTTGTTCCCGCGATTCTAAAAATTCGCATGATAAAATTTTAATCTAAAAATAAGAATTCCTGTTCCTTGTTGAAGCGTGACTGAAACGTGATTACGCGACATTTTGGTACGGCGTTGATTATTCGTTTCTGCGTTTTCTTTAGTGTGTTGGCTTTTGCAGTGGCAAAAGCCTTAAATGAT
>CACYDC010000091.1 GCA_902773025.1 uncultured Ruminococcus sp. | reverse complement strand
TCCGCAGCCGGCAGAAAATAAGTGTCCGACCTGCGGCGCTGTACTTAAACCGGGCGCAAAATTCTGCCCGATATGCGGAAACAGTACGGCAGCGCCTCAGCCTAAAAACGAACCGTCCGTTCCGCTTGAAAAGGAAACCTCTGCTCCGCAGCCGGCAGAAAATAAGTGTCCGACCTGCGGCGCTGTACTTAAACCGGGCGCAAAATTCTGCCCCATATGCGGAAACAGTACAGACGCACCGGCAGCACCGGTAAAACCGGCTGCTCCTGTTGTTCCTGTAACGCCTCCTGCGCCTGTTATGAAAAAGCCGGAGCCGCCTAAGCTCCAGGAAAACAGATGTCCTCATTGCGGCGCAAAACTCAAGCCGGGCGCAAAATTCTGTGTTTCGTGCGGCAAGAATCCTAATGACCCTGTTGAACCGAAGAATACCGGAACAACGGATATGAATGACTCTCAGCAAAGCGGCAAATGTCAGCAGTGCGGCGCAGTTCTTAAGCCGGACGCTAAAATATGTCCTGTTTGCGGAAATGCAATCGCATCAGCAGCAATGGGCGGTATGTCAGGCAATGGACTTGTTCAGCAGCCCAACGGCGCCTTAAAGGTAAATCCGGACGGAACCTTGACTCAGACAAAGGTCAAGAAGAAGTTCCCGATCGTTCCGATCATTATTGCAGGCGCAGCAGTTATCGTGATCGTTGTTGCAGTCATTATAATACTGTCATTGACAAATAAACCGATGTCAGTTGATCTTAATGAATATCTTACCGTTGAATACACCGGTTATGACGGTTACGGTACGGCAACTGTAACATTCGACAGCGATAAGTTTACTCAGGATTGGGGCGGAAAATTCAAGTATAATGTTGATCCTAACTCCGCAGAGGGATATGCCCTCAGAGCTTATGCGCAGGATCCTGTCAACTTTATATCATTCTCCGTTGGCGGAAAATATGTTCTTGATAAGGATACTGGTCTTAAAAATGATGATAAGATCAAGCTGAAATGGACTCTTAACGATGCAACGATACAGAATATCAACCGTTATGTCACTTGTGAACTTAAATACAGCGAAAAGGAATTCACTGTAGAGGGTCTGGAGAAACTTGATACTGTTGATCTGTTCAGTGATATTAAAGTGGAATTTTCCGGAGTATCTCCTGATGGCCAGGCATCTGTAAGTTCAAACAGCAAGTATTCATTTGATTACGAATTGGATCGTGACAGCGGACTGTCTAACGGTGACAAGGTTAAGGTTAAGCTCAGTTCTCCTGACGGCGGTGATCTTAAAGCATACCTTGCTGAAAATGAACACGTTGTTCCGAAGGAAACAGAAAAAGAATTTACTGTTTCAGGATTGACAGTAAGGGTTACTAAGGCTTCTGAGATTCCGAGCGATGCCCTTTCGCTCATGAAATCAACTGCTGAGGATGAAATTACTAAGAATCTGTCTGAAGAGCAGTTCAAGATCAATAGTATGGATTATCTTGGTACTATTGTTCTTACGCCTAAGGATAGATACTACGATGGACGTGTATATGTTGTATACAGAGTCAACGTAAAATACACTACCGAGAAGGACGGTAAAAAGGTAAGCGCTGATTATACCTACTTTACCTATGAACGCTTCGGTGAGGTAATGCTTCTTGAGGATGGCACTGCATCATACGATGTAGACGGCAGTTTCTGTAGTTCTTATTACAGATTTGCCGACAGCTGGGACAGTGAAGTACATGGATATAAGGATTATCTGGCATTGTATGATGATGTTGTGACTTCATCTCTTGATGATTATACCTTTGACTCAAATGTTGATGAGAATAAGCCTTCCGGTTCAGAACAGTCAAGCCAGCCTGAACAGTCAAGTCAGCCTGAACAGTCAAGCCAGCCTGAACAGTCAAGCCAGACTGAAGAGTCAAGCCAGACTGAAGAGTCAAGCAAGGCCGAAGAGTCAAGCAAGGCCGAAGAGTCAAGCAAGACCGAAGAGTCAAGCAAGGCTGAGGAGTCAAGCAAGGCTGAGGAGTCAAGCAAGGCTGAAGAGTCAAGCAAGGCTGAGGAGTCCGGCACAGGCGCAACAATGACACTTGATGAGTATTACAATGCTAATAAGGATCAGTTCAATAGTCTGGCAGCATCATCAGGAGGTCAGGGTACGCTTGATGTCAGCGTTGAAAATGGCAAGACAATTGTTTTTACCTATAAGCTTAATCAGAAAATGGATATTACCGATGAGATCAAAGCATCATTTGAAAGCGCACTTGAATCAGGCGCTTCAACAATGAAAGGCGTAATCGATAAGCTTGAAAGTGAGACTACTACAAAGGATATTACAGTAAAGATAAAATATCTTAATCAGGACGGAACATTGATATCTGAAAAAGAATATACAAAATAATATCTGAAAAAAGTATCCCGGGGAATGCCTTATGGTATTCTCCGGGATAAATCTGTATAAATAACAAAGGCAGGCTGACGGCCTGCCTTTATGAGTGATCTGTTCATATCAAGAAAGTGCGACGGTGATATCAGAATAAACTGCATCAAAGTCTGATTTTGTCACGAGCATGGAAATCTGAGATTCGCTTGTTGTGATCAGCCTTATTTCGGTATGAGCTTTTGCGGCGCCCGCAAATACCTTTGCCGCAACACCGGGACAGTTTATCATTGCTTCATCATTAACGCTTATTTTGCAGTTTCCGCTGCTTACAACAGATTTGACTGCGCCGTCATCCAGCTTTGATGTATAACTCAGTATTTTCACAAGATCATCGTCATTGATAGTGAATGAAAGATTTGTTCTTGAGCTTTGTGCCGGCGACAGAGATATCATATCGACATCCACACCCATAGATGCGATTTCTGCAAAAACATCTGAAATGAACTGGATATCCGCCGGGATATTCTGTAGGGTTATCAGAGTTATTTCTTCATTTACGGTAATTTCAGGTTTCATAATTCCACACTCCTTTGTTATGATCGTAATATCAGTAAGGCTTTAACTGTTTTATTTCTCTGCTAATAGATCAGACATATCGTACATACCCGGTTCTTTTCCTGCAAGGAACACTGCCGCATTGACTGCGCCCACTGCAAAAACCGTCTTTGATCTTGCGCTGTGGCTTATTTTAAGTATCTCATCTGTTCCGGCGAAAATTATCTCATGCTCACCGACAATATTGCCTGCGCGTACGGAATGAATACCTATTTCCTTCTTTTCACGCTTTCTTCTGTAAGCATGACGGTCATAGATGTATTCACTTTCACTGCGCACACCTGCTACTGCATCGGCTATCATCAATGCTGTGCCGCTCGGAGCATCAAGCTTCTGATTATGGTGCTGTTCAACGATCTCAACATCAAAATCCTCTCCGAATACAGATGCGGCTTTTTTAGCAAGCTCGATAATCAGGTTTATGCCAAGCGACATATTTCCTGAATAGAATATCGGAATTTCCTTTGAAGCTTCTCTGATTTTTGTTTTTTGTTCTTCATTATAGCCTGTTGTGCATATTACGCATGGAAGCTTATTTTCTTTTGCATAGGAAAGCATACTGTCAAGTACGACAGGATTAGAAAAATCGATTATTACATCGGCATTGACATCCAGCTCCGAAAAGCTTTTTGCATATGCAAAGGATACATTTCCGGGGTCTGCAATATCAACACCTGCTGCTATTTTACAATCCTCTCTGCCTGCTGCGCAATTAATTATGGAAGCGCCCATTTTTCCGCTGCAGCCGCTTAATATAATATCTGTCATTTTGAACAATCCCCGTTTCAGTATTATTTCAGAAGTCCGTAAGATCTCAGACAATCCTCCAGGGCCTTATTTCCCTGAGGTGTCATTTCTCCGAGGGGGAGCCTGCATGCTCCGCAGTTCCATCCGAGCATATTCATTGCTGCCTTCACCGGGATAGGATTTACATCTGAGAACAGCGCGTCCATAAGAGCGATATACTTTTTCTGTATCTCGAAGCTTCCCTTGAAATCACCGTCAAGCGCCTTCTGTATCAGGTCATGGCTTTCCTTCGGGCACACATTGGCAAATACTGAGATAACACCGCAGCCGCCCATTGCTGTAATAGAGAAAGCCTGACTATCCTCACCGCTGTAAACATCAAGATCATCTCCGCAAAGCGCCATAGTGCGTACCAATGCTGAAAGATCGCCGTTTGCCTCTTTGGTCGCCTTAATATTCGGGTGCTTACAAAGCTGCGCATAGGTTTCCGGCTTGATATTGCAGCCTGTTCTTGATGGAACGTTATAAAGTATTATCGGGATATTTACCTTATCTGCGATATAATTATAATGACGGACAAGACCGCCCTGATTTGTTTTATTATAGTAAGGCGTTACGGACAGGATTGCATCTGCGCCCAGATTTTCTGCTTCTAAAGACAGCTCAGCTGCAAAAGCTGTATCGTTGCTTCCGGCGCCTGCTATAACCGGAATTCTTTTGTTCACTCTTTTTATCGTATATTCTATTACCTTACAGTGTTCCTTTGCATCCATAGTTGCGGATTCGCCGGTAGTTCCGCAGGCGATAATAGCATCGGTACCGTTTTCGATCTGATAATCTATGAGTTTTCCGTATTCGTCATAATTCACACTGCCGTCGCTGTTCATTGGTGTAACTATTGCAACACCGGAACCGGTAAAAATATGATCTGCCATAATTATCCTCCTTTGTATAGTGATACGCCTTGCCCGGAGACAAAGCGAATCTTAAATATTTAATTATCTGTCCATATAGCCTTCTGCGCAAAGAAGCTCTGCAAGAAGCACAGCGCCGCCTGCAGCGCCGCGGAGAG
>CACYDC010000090.1 GCA_902773025.1 uncultured Ruminococcus sp. | reverse complement strand
GCGAGTGTGCTGGAATAGGCAGACAGGCACGTTTGAGGGGCGTGTGTTTCACGACGTATGGGTTCAAGTCCCATCACTCGCACCATAATGCCCATTCACTTTTGTGAGTGGGTTTGTTTTTTTTGCAGCGATAAAGAAAAATAATTATTTGCTGAGCTGTTTCTTTTTGCTGTTTTTGAATAATTGTTTATTCTTTGTTTCATTTTTTTGATATTATGAAAGGATACTGAAATGCAGAAAAAATCGATTCATTCAGGCCACAGAAACAGAATAAAAGAAAGATATCTGGCTTCAGGATTTCAGAATTTTAGTTTACACGAAGTACTTGAGATGCTTCTGTTTTATGGCATTCCAAGAAAAGATACAAATGAGCTCGCGCACAGACTTATTAATCATTTCGGTTCTATATCCGCTGTGTTTGAAGCTTCTGTTGATGAGCTGAAGGAATTCGGTGTTCCCGAAAACGCCGCAGTCCTTCTAAGGCTTATCCCTGAAATGGGACAAGCTTATCTAAATGATAAAAGCTTTAGCTCAAGAAAAAGACATAATATTACAAAACAAAAACAAATGATCCGTACTGCTTTTCTTGAGAATAATACCGAAAGCACTCTTTTGATCCTATACAATTCTAAAGGAATTGCCCTATTCTTTGGCATCGTTCTTGAAGGCCCTCTTTCTTCATCAGATAATTTTACCCAAAAAATAATAAGGATTGCTGTGAAGTATAACGCTGTTTCCGCAGTTCTCGCTCATAATAACCTAAGCGGTATCGCTTACCCTTCGGAAAACTGTATTCATGATATTCTTAGAATTAAATCGGAATTTGCTAAAGTCGGTGTTAAACTTAACGATTATTATGTCGTTTCTGACAATGTGCTTTTTTCGATGGCTCACAGTATTGAATTCAGGGAAATTTTCTTTTTATAACGGTGATAATTATGGATGATAAAGATTATTACAAAAGCCGACGCGATAACTTTAAAAAAAGGTATTTTGCTTCAGGTCTTAAGAATTTTACTCATGCTGAAATAATTGAATTCTTGCTTTTGTACGGAATGCCTAATAAGAATACTACAGCAGAAGCTCAGAATATTATCAGATCATGCGGTTCATTATCTTCTGCTATGGATGCTCCTATTGATCTTCTGACAGAACAGAATATTACTGAAAATGCCGCTATACTTATTAAGATGATTCCTCATCTCAGCCGTATCTATCTTCACAGCAAGTATTTCTCTGCTATCAATAATTCAAATAAGTATATGCTTGAGGATAAAGTCATTGCAAGCTTTATCGGGGCAGAATCCGAACAGGTTCTTCTTGTGCTGCTTGATGAAAAAAATAAAGAAGTTTACTTTAATTTCATCAGCAGAGGCTCCGTGAACGCATCTGAAGTATACATAAGAAAGATCATAGAACTTGCTATTAAAACTAAAGCTTCTACTGCATATCTTGCTCATAACCATCCAAGCGGTATTGCTTATCCTTCAAATGATGATATTAATTCAACAATAAAACTAAAAAATGCTCTCTCTGCTATCGGTGTTAATCTCGAAAATCATTTTATAGTTGCAGATTCTCAATGCTTCTGTATGGCAGATAATGAGGAGTTTTTTGATATTTTCCTCAAATAACTATTCCCTTAAAGCATATGCTGAAACTTGTTGCTTTAAGGGAATGATTTTTTATCAGCTCTTATCTTTTATTTCTCCGGATTGTTTGATATGAGTCCCGATGATCTCTGTTACATCACTTACTGCAATAAACGATGATGAATTCACACTTTTAATTATTTCCTTCAATTCATTTATTTCAAATCTTGTCAGCACACAATACAGAACCGTCTTTTTTCCGCTGACAAGACCCTCACCTTCCATTATGGTTACAGTCCTTCCAAGGTGTTTATATATTTTTTCAGATATATCCTTAGCATCGTTTGTAATTATCATAGCCGCCTTTGTCTGATTCAGACCGGATTCGACAATATCCAGGACCTTTGAAGTAATAAAATATGTCAGCAAACTATACATTGCCCTGTCAAAATCAAATACAAATCCTGCTACGACATATATAATTATATTGAATATCAATACTGTCTGCCCGACAGGAAGATTAAACTTTTTATTAAGCAAAATAGCGACTGTTTCAGTTCCGTCAAGACAGCCTCCGAATTTGATAACAATACCTGCTCCGATACCAAGTATAACCCCACCAAAACACACGGCAAGAAGGTATTCTTTTGTCGCATTTACCATTGGAGCAAAAACCTCAAGAGAAGCGGAAAAGATTATCATTGCATAGGCGGCCTTTACGATAAAAAGCTTTCCCATCTTTCGCGCACCTATGACAAGAAATGGAATATTCAACACAACTGTAAGTATACTCAATGGCGCAGCGGTTTTATTACTTATTATAATACTGATTCCCACAACACCTCCGTCAAGTATTGTACAAGGAACGAGAAATTCTTCGATAGCAAAGGATGCTGTTACTGCACCTATCGCAATCATTATAAAATCCAATATCAGACGTAAATCTATTCTATTTTTCATATTCAGTCTCCCAATAATTCACCATATTGAATCCTGCTTTTGGATGATTCAAAACATCATATATCTTTTATTACATT
>CACYDC010000089.1 GCA_902773025.1 uncultured Ruminococcus sp. | reverse complement strand
CCCATGAACGGAATACAGCCTTTACAGCTTCCATGAGCTGCACCTTCGGATCTGACGGGAAGTCCTCACCGATCTTAGCCTTATATTCAGCCTTAAACTGGTTAGCGAGCTCTTTCAAGTCATCTGCATCAAGCTCGATATCCTGAGTAACGCCCTTTTCTTCCTTCATTTTATCGATAAGCTGCTCGAAGTATTTCTTACCAACCTCCATAACAACGTCAGAGAACATCTGGATGAATCTTCTGTAGCAGTCATATGCCCAACGAGCGTTGCCGGATTTCTCAGCGAGAACCTCAACAACTTCTTCGTTAAGACCGAGGTTAAGAATTGTATCCATCATACCCGGCATGGAAGCACGTGCACCAGAACGAACGGAAACGAGGAGAGGATTCTCCTTATCACCGAATTTTTTGCCGGTGATTTCTTCCATTTTGTCGATGTATTCCATGATCTGTGCCTGGATTTCATCATTGATTTTTTTGCCGTCCTCATAATACTGAGTACAAGCCTCTGTTGTGATAGTAAAGCCCTGTGGAACAGGAAGACCGATAGTGGTCATTTCAGCAAGGTTTGCGCCCTTACCGCCGAGAAGCTCACGCATATTTGCGTTACCCTCTGTGAACAAATAGACCCATTTTTTTGCCATTGGATTCTACCCCCTGAAAATTTTATTATCGACTAAGTCGGTTTAAGTTATTATAACATAATTCGTTGTCAATTTCTATGGTTTTTTGCAAAAAAAAAATTATTTTTTTAAAAAAAGTTAATAAAAACATTAATTTTATGGCAACGTTTATATTATTGACAAAAGAAAATGAGGAAAATAAATTGACGATTATAGATTTTTATATTTTTCGAGGGCAGACTTTGCCCAATCTTTGCCAATATTAAGAAAGCCCTGTTGTTTTTCGTCTTTTGCAAAGTGTTTTTTCACAATATCCAAAAATCGTTTATAGACCTCAAGTCTTGTTGACTGTATATAGGAGCGTTTTTCACCGCCGACAAAGAACTGAAAGCTTATAGTGTTTTTTTCATCATTTATATCGGTATAATAACCCGCATAAACATTATGTCCTGTTTCCTTTGAAACGATTTCCGACACAGCCAGTTTAGTCAGCTCGACAGCCATATCGTTTATACCGTTTTCAAACAGGATTATTTTTTCCTTCACAGCATTAATATCCGGAACGATTCTTTTCCTGATATCAGACAATTCAGCAAATTCAGTTTCAAGCTTTTGGTCAGCAACCTTCTGTCTTTCGACATTTGGTATATAGTATATCATAAATTTATGTTCGATATCGTTATACAGAAGAGGATGCTGATATCTTGAGCTGAATCCGCATTTTTTACATTTCCAGCGGAACATTGCCTCATCAAACACCATTTTCCTTATATCAGGATTTTCCGCCGTATTGGCGCTCACGAGTATATTTGTAGCAGTCTGCTGCTGACACTTAGGGCAGCTGACATATTTTGAAACAGTTTCTGACATTGCCATCACCTCATAACAGCATTACTATGTTAATAGCTATTTCATTGTATCATATTCACACAGATTTGTCATTTCTTTTTTAATAAAATAGTGCATAAAAAAGGGGATGCCCCAAAGCATCCCCAAATTAGTCTTTAATTAATATGTAACATCCTCTGACATACCTTCAAGAACATATACATGAGCATTTCTCAGGCCATATACGCTGCAATCATCAAGTGTCGGGAAATAAAGGTCAACAACTACATCTGTGTAGTAAATAAATCCGCCTGTATCTCCTGCTACTGCATAGCCGTATTCAAAGCCGTCGTCTGACACAATGTAAAGGATAGAACCGTAAGGAATCTCAGACGGGTCAACAGCAACTACGCCATAGCGAGCAAGACGGCCTGTTGATGTAGACGCGCCTTCTTCAGCAGTATAGGCTGTTGTAGGACCTGACAGGCAGTATGAATAATGAAGAACATTGCCGTTTCTGTCAGTAATGGTATTTTCTGATTCGTTAACTGTAGTATCAGAACCGTTTTCCTCAATCTGCTGAGCAAGAGGCGTCGGAGTTTCCTTTACAGCTGTACCGTTAAGAACGACCTTATCTACAGCTTCCTTAACGACCTCATTTTTGATTTCAACTTTTTCTGTAAGCTTGCCATTCACCCATGTTGATTTATAAGTGATTTTACGCTCGCCCTGCTCACCCTCAGTTTCAACCTGAGTTTCGCCCTGATAAAGCATTGAGGTATCCTTAGTCACTACATTATAATCAATAGCCTCAGTTTTCTCAGATTCCGTATAAACAACTCTCTTTATAGTAATTGTCATGCCGTCTTCTACAGCTTCTGTCATATCCTTATCTACTGTATCATTTTCAGTAAGCTTTATTCCCAGGTAGGAAAAAGCATCTGAAACAGTTCCCGCAGGAACATCCTTATTCATGTTTTTTCCTCTGAGGTTTATTGTAATTGCACACCAGTTTTCTATTCTGATCTCTTCATCTGAAATTTCATCGAATCCTGCGAGCGCTCCTTTTTCGTTTTCCTTAAGATTAAAAGCAACACTGCTTTCTGCAATTTTTTCCTCGTTTTCTACTTTAAACGCATTGAGCATCGAGTCGCTTACGCTTGCTTCTGTTAACGATGTTTCGTTTGTATCTTCTGTTGTTTCAGTAACATTAGTTGTAACATCTGACACTGTAACTGTCTGAGTAAAAGTCGCAACACCAATTGCTGCTGTAAGACAAACCGAAGACATAACTGCTACCGTTATTGCTCTTTTCAGCACCGAATGCTTCTTCTGCTTTTGACTGTTCATGATTTTATCTCCTTAATTATCGCCTGTGTGCACATGCACAGCAGTACGTTTTTCGTTGATGGTGCTATTATATACCCCCTTTGAAAATAAGTCAAACAAATCCAGAGGCTGTTTTTTGTGCATAATAACGAACCGCTCGCCAATTTATTCCATATTTGCCCTGTTTTTTAAACTTTAAAATTCCCTAAAAGAATATAAAACACAATCGTTCAAAAAATTATGTGCATTTCGCAGAATTCAAATTACAAGGATGTTACTATTTTGTTACAAGTTATTTATTATTGAAAAATAAAAAGAATGAATTGCAAATCTCTTGAAAAACCGCATAAACACTGATATTTTAATGGGATGTGTTTTTGGTGGGACAATTAAAAAACGGCATTTTTTCTGAATTAAGAAAAGTTACAGAAATTAAATAAAATGATTTCAGATTTTATTCTTTTTCCTTCCGCGACATTAATGTCCGATATTCATGAACTCCGATAAAATCGAGTATTTTTCAAAAAAACGATGTATAATTATTGAAAAGCTTTAGTAATTTATCAAAAAGCAGTTGTTGGTGTCATGTATACTTTATTACAAACTTGAAATAAATAAAACCGCAGTATTGTAACTGCGGTTAAGATAGTATTGTATTATTCCTCGCATATAATAAGCTCCGCAGCGTAGGGTAGCGCTTTAATAAAATCGCAGAACCTGTGCCACTCATCAAGTTTATGTGCTTTACGTGAATTATACATTGATATAAGATTTTCGTAATTCATAGTACAAGTACGCATCTGATTATAGCTTGACGGCAAAAACTGTATAATGTCATACCATATCTGCTTATCATTATTTTCAAGATATTTAAGGCGAAGCTTTTCCAGATAAGCTATAACCGAATTCATTTGTACAAGCGTTTCCTCATCCATCTTATCACAGCTGAACTGTGAAATATCGAATGGAGCTGATGTTATCTTGTGCATGGTGCTTGTTGAATTAGCGACTGTACCTACCTTATAGGTATCGTATTCCTTCCACCAATACAGAGGTGCTGTAATATCCACAGTAACAAATATCTGTCTTAGAAATTTTCTGTGGTCGCTGCCTGCCTTGCGCAGACGGACGGCGAGCGACAAATCATTATCTCCTAAAATGAAATCCCCGTTCTCGTCATAATAACTATCCGAGCGAGCCCAACTATTCATAGGGTTTCTCGCACCTCTTACGGCATTATGGAAATTCATTACCTCGATTCTTTCTGTTTTCAGCATATTTCTCATTCCTTTACTGAACATTGATTAAAAGCGGTATCAAGCTGATTTATTATCTTTTCTTTTTCTGAAAAGTATAGCAGAAATGTGTAATTGTTTTGTCCGGCAGAAGTCTTTTAACAAACTTGAGCGTTTTCATTTTAAAGGTAGGAACTACGTACAGTTTTCCCTGCATAACACCATCCAATGCAACGGTAGCTGCGGTTTTGCTGTCGATGGGGGAGGATGCGAATTTTACATGGGCGACCTTATTGAATTCCGTATCGACAGGTCCCGGACAAAAAGCGCTGATTTTAACGTTGCTTCCTCTGCGTTTAAGTTCCTCATAAATGGCTCCTGTCAGGCTGACAACATAGTTTTTTGTAGCGTAGTAGGTAGCCATAAGAGGACCTGAAAAAAATCCGGCGATAGAAGCCACATTAAGAATATAGCCCTTATTTTTAAGCATAAAATCCTGTAGAAAAAGCTTTGTAAGAACGTGTACGGCTTTTATATTGGTATCAATCATTTCCATTTCACGTTCAAGCGACGTTTCTGTAAAAAAACCGCACAAGCCAAAACCTGCGCAATTCACAAGCATTTCGATGTCCTGATTCTGAAGAACCTCATGAAGCTTAAGACATTCATCAAAATGAGAAACATCACATCGTACACATTGCGCATGTTTTCCCAGTTCTTTTTTAAGCTCCATAAGTTTATCTGCTCTTCGCGCTACCAAAATGACATTCCAGCCTCTGCATACGAGTGCACGTGCAATATCTCTGCCGATGCCCGAGCTTGCTCCTGTTACAAGTGCTTTCATATGCTACACCTCCATTAATGTATAATTCAATGTATATTGTATACTGTTTCAGCATTTTTCTTTGTTGCGGCAAGAACCTCATTCAAGGCAACACCCTTTATTTCCGCAACACGTTCAGCCGTATATCTAATCATTGAAGAATCATTTCTTTTTCCGCGGTTAGGGACAGGCGCAAGATAAGGGCAATCTGTTTCCAGAACGATTCTTTCGAGAGGAGTTTCCCTGACGACATCGACTGTCTTTCTTGCGTTTTTAAATGTAACCGTTCCGCCTATTCCTATATACATACCTAATTTCACGATTTCCCTTGACATTTCCACGCTGCCGGAGAAGCAATGAAGGATACCCTCAGGCCGGTAATACTTAAGCATTTCGAGTGTATCGCCGTGGGCCTCTCTGTCGTGAATGACTACCGGGAGCGACAGTTCATTTGCAAGGCGCAGCTGCGCAGAAAACACTTGTTTTTGCAGTGTTTTAGGCACGTTATAATGATAGTCCAATCCTATCTCGCCGATAGCGACTGTTTTGGGAAGCATAGCCATTCTGCGGATATCGGGTAATTCATTCATACTGTTTTCATCAAGATATTCCGGATGAAGACCGACTGCTGCAAAAACATTCTCATACTGTTCAGCGAGCAGGATGCTTTTTTGTGAGCTTTGGGTATCGGTACCTTGGTTAACAACAGCGCACACATCGCCATCAAAAAGTGATTTCAGAAGAAAATCCCTGTCGTTATTAAAAGCGCTGTCGTCGTAGTGAGCGTGGGTATCAAATATCATTTTCATATTATATAATATCCTTAAAAAGAATTGCCGTTATAGTCTTGTAATGTATTTCAATTTTTTTGATATGTCAATTATACTATTTTGTTGTTTTACTGTCAATCCGGACAAAACAAAAAACAATCCGGACAAAACAAAAAACATCGCACAGTGTAAAATTCTGAAATGTAAGAGCATTTACAGTTATGAGATTTTATCGATCCGGCAGTGCGTTTTTTAATCTCTTTCTTGCAGACTCAATTGCCTTTTATTCGATAAAAAAGACCCGCTTGACACAAAAATCTGCGTCCGGCGGATCTTTTAATATATTTATTTAATAAAACAGGGCACAATTAATAGTTCAAAAGCTTTATTTTAATTCTATAGATTTTACATTACCATTAAAATCTGATATCACCAAAGCATTTTTATAAACACCATTCTCAATTATTTTGTCAACAACATAGAATTTATCTTTGTTCTTTCCAAAAACATCCATATTTGAATAATGATCCTCCCCAACGAGAGTAATGTCATTTATGTGTTCTTCTTTAAAATCCAGATTCATAAAACAGCATATATTATAATCAGGATGTTTCTTACTCTTATTATTATCTGCTGTCTTAAAGGTAATGATATTGTTTTCATAAACGAAAAAATTCCGACTATCAATCCTTTGCAAACCTACTTCATCTCCGTCAGCAATTATAATCGTTTCATCAGGCTTATTAAATTGATAATACATTAATTGAGTTTTACCATTTTCTGTTACCGTATATATAATTCCGTCAGGCGTAAAATTAACAAATGTTCCGTTATTGCCTAAGTAGGTCTTTTTTTCCAATTTTGCCGAATCCGAGTCAAGCTGATCTTTATCTATCGTGTAGAGAGCGCTATTGTAAAGTGCGCAAATATTGTTACCATACGTTGAAAAAGATACAGGAGATTTTTCATCATAAACTAAATCGTCGTTTACTTCTTCACTGAACAACAATACAGCTTTTTTAGTTACTACATTATAAGAAACAATATTAAGATCATGTTTTATCTCAGCAGAATAATAATCGCCTATATGGCTTTGAGTTGCATAAATAATATGGTCACCAAAAGCCATAATGTTAAAAATTCTATTTACTCCACATGATTCTCCGGAAGAAGAATACTTTTCAAACTTATTGTTGATACTATCGGTATAAATGTTCTGCGATGCATCAAAAGATTCGGGTTTATTTGTATCTATGTTGTATATAAAGCTTCCGTTCGAAAAATATATATTAGTTCCGAGCTTGCACAAATGCAAGCAATAGCCATCATGAAAATCAGTGAGTTTCTCCTCACCCGTTCCGTCAAATTTCATTCTATAAATATTATTTCCATAATTAGTCGTACATGGAATATAATAAAGATAACTATCATCAAACAGAATAGAATAACTTGATTGATTATTGTTATTCGGGTCATAATCTAACAAAGAATACGTATCTCCTGATTTGGGAAATTCCTTAATTGTCGATGTATCATCATTTTGAACAGACTGATCATCATTGCTAACATTATTATCTTTATTATCTTTATTATCTTTATTATCTTTATTATCTTTATTATTAATCGAGGAAGCAGAAGTATTACTACCTGAATCGTTATTAATATTATTACTGCATCCGCAGATTGAAATAGTACAGATTACAGTGATCATAAGTATTATAAGTCTTGATTTTATCATAACAATTCTCCTTATTTGTAATTTACTTCAGCCAAATGTAAAATAGTCCAAACAGGAACACACAGCCGACTTGTCATTTTACGAATACCATATAATATACCACTCTGTTTCACTTTTATAGTTAGTGTAGCATAGTATCCAAATGAAGTCAAGTAATTTATACAATAGTATCGACATACCTAACTCTTATACGTGTTTATACCCTTTCCCGGAGCATAATGCAGAAATACCGCCCAACACATTGGCCTGTGAAGCTTTTTCATAATCCGAATTCATATATAACCCTCCTGATCAATAATTTTTTGAATACCATGTTGTATGGCACTCTGTTTCGCGTCCATAATTAGTATACTATAGTATTCATAGAAAGTCAAGTAATTTTTATACAATAGTATTGCAATATTTGACTTTTGGAGGTATTTTATATGCTTAATGAACGAATCAAACAACTCAGAACGGAACGCGGTATAACTCAGGTCGAGCTTGCTAAAAAACTTAATGTATCAAAACAAGCTGTTTCTAATTGGGAAAATGACAATATCCAGCCATCCATTGAAATATTAATGAAATTATCGGATTATTTTTCAGTAAGCTGTGACTATCTGCTTGGTCTTGATGACAAAAAATACTTAGAAATAAGCGGATTGACAGCAGAAGAAACATCTCATGTTCAACAAATAATAAACGACATACGAAAAAAATAAAACACTTATCTTAAAATCAAGAAGTTCAGCATACTTTAATTATTTTGTTATAAATGCTCTTTTTCGCCGTGTACTGAATATAATAAGGTCAGGAAATCAAATAACAGATATCCCGACCATGATTATTTTATATTTAAGATATTCAATTACCCACTTTTTACTATCTTCATCAGAAGTAAAAATCATAGTAATTATTATGTAAAACTGCTGATTTTCGTAATAAAATCCACCAATTTGAAAGATACTCTGACTTTGACAGAGCGGTCATATTATTTCTTCAAGCAACTCGGGAAGCTTACAGAACTCCGTAAGCTCCGGTACAGCCTCACGGATATTGCCGAAACCGTATGCGGAATGAATAAAACCGACACCCGCTTTCATAGCTGAATCATAATCACCCTGGATATCTCCGATATAATATGCCTTTTCAAGACAGTTCTTCCTTGCAAGGAGGTCTATATTATCGCCCTTTTCTTTAAGATTGTTTCCATAACATTCTATATCCTCAAAGTATTTCCAGAAATCGAAATGATCGAGAAATGCTTCGATATAACCTTTCTGACAGTTGCTTACAATATAGAGATGATATTTTTCTTTCAGGGAAATGAGTGTTTCTTCAAGACGCGGATATAACTGTCCTCCGTTTTTTCTGAGATATTCGTTTTCATACTCGCAGCACATATCAAGCATATTCATTCTCTCATCTTTCGGGAAATCTGAAAAAATAATATCTGCGATTTTATCCATAGTCAGTCCCATAACGTTCATTATTTCCTGCTTTGTTATATTGAGTTCGTACCCTGAAGCTTGTAATTTTTTCGTCCAGGAAGCGGCAACGTTTTCTGAAGAATCCCATAGCGTACCGTCCATATCAAAAATAAGTCCTGTTTTCATCAGCTTTCCACCATTCTGTTATATATTTCGCTCAACTGCGCCTTGTCGTGCTCCATTCCGCTCAGGATTGTGATTCTGCCCTGACGGACAGTATGCGCTTTCTCCCACATATCAGCAAACATATCTTCTGTGATGCCATAGCTTTTCGGGTTGAAATCAAGTCCGTATGTATGGAAAAAGTTTATCATACCGTCGGGCGACTGTCCCTGGAAAATACACGCAGGTATACTTCCCATTGCAACAGCCAGCCCGTGTGATATTCTTATATCCTTATAATATTCCTCAATAGCGTGTGCAAAAAGGTGTTCGCTTCCGCTGCACGGTCTTGATGAACCTGCTATCTCCATTGCAAGCCCGCCCATTACAAGCGCTCTTGAAAGTATTCTGATGAACACACGGCTTTTCATATTCTTTTCATCACAGTGATAAACAGAATCATAACTCATTCTTGACAGCGCATAGGCAAAGTCGTCAACTTTTCCCGAGGTCTTTGACGCGGATAATTTCCAGTCAAACAGGGCAGTATGCTTCGCAATTGTATCGCCTATTCCCGACATTGTCTGCCCTATAGGAGCATTTGCTATCATATCTGTGTCAACGATAATGGCTGTGGGTATCTTGCATGCTATGGTTTTTCTTGCACTGCCCTCGGTTTCAAGTACGGAAAACGGTGATGCAAGAGAATCGTTGCTCAGAGAGGTCGGCATACATATATAGACTGCCTTGCTGATATGCGCGGCATATTTTGCGGTATCAAGAACCCTTCCGCCGCCAATTCCTATAATCACTTTCACATCTTCAATACATACTTTTTTAGCGATACTGACAGCTTCGTCAAAGCTCGCATCATTCATTGCGATAATTTCGGCGTTTCCGAAATCCCTGCTGATATCCGTAATTTTTTCCTTGTAAAGATCAATAAGGAACTGCTCGGATACAATAATGGTTTTTTGTCCAATTATATCAGGAATGTAACGGCTGACAATTTCATCGGAATGAAAAAAAGCATCGTCTTCTACTGCAAGACAAATAGGCAGATTAAATCGTGTGTGTTGGTTCATTTTAGATACCTCCATGATCTGAAATTCTGATAGCTGATAATATAATATCATATTTATATTTCTTATGGCTACTGTTTCATAAAAATATTCCTTAAAAATTTACGTATCTGTTTTTATTAAAAAACTTGACAAATGCTGTAATGTATAGTATAATAAACAAGTAGCTGTAAAGCATAAAGCTTTACAGAAACGCATTCGGGAGGCGATATGGTGGCAAAGGATATGAAAGTGGCGCTTTTGCTCGATTTCTACGGCGATCTGCTGACCGAAAAACAACGTGAGGCTCTCGATTTCTATTATAATGAAGATCTCTCGCTCGGAGAGATAGGGGCTAATCTCGGTATTTCCCGTCAGGGAGTGCGTGATAATATAAAGCGCGCAGAAGCAGTTATTCTCGAAATGGAGGATAAGCTTGGGCTTGCAGCCAGATTTGCGGAGATCAATCAAAGACTTGCTCGTATTCGCAGTGCGGTTGACGTTATCGATGAAAAAAATATGAAGATTTACCGCTCGAATGATATTAACGAAAGTATAAAATTGATACTTAATGAGCTTGAAAGATTAAATAAATTGAATGAATGATAAGGAGTGAGGCAGTTGGCATTTGAAGGACTTACTGAAAAGCTTGGCGCTGCGTTCAGAAAACTGCGCAGTAAAGGCAAATTGACAGAGGATGATGTTAAAGTTGCGATGAAGGAAGTGCGTATGGCGCTTCTTGAGGCTGATGTAAACTATAAGGTAGCCAAAAGCTTCACTGCAAAGGTTACCGAAAGAGCTGTCGGCGCGGATGTTATGGAAAGCCTGACTCCCGGACAGATGGTAATAAAAATAGTTAATGAGGAGCTTACGGAATTGATGGGATCTGAGGAAACAAAGATCCGTTTTGCTTCAAAGCCACCGACAATTATAATGATGTGCGGTTTGCAGGGCTCCGGTAAGACGACTCATAGCGCAAAGCTTGCTAAAATGTATAAGAAACAAGGACACAGACCTCTCCTTGCCGCCTGCGACGTTTATCGTCCCGCTGCTATCGAACAGCTTAAGGTGGTGGGCGCACAGGCCGGAGTTCCTGTGTTTGATATGGGTCAGGGAGATCCGGTTGTTATTGCAAAAAAAGCGTTGTCTATGGCAAAGGACTATGGCAATGATATTCTTATTCTTGATACGGCTGGCCGTCTGCATATCGACGAAAAGCTGATGGATGAGCTTAAGGAGATAAAGTCGGAAGTAAAACCTGATGAGATACTTCTTGTTGTCGATTCAATGACAGGTCAGGATGCTGTCAATGTTGCAAAGTCGTTTGATGAGCTTCTTGATATATCCGGCGTTATCCTTACAAAACTCGACGGCGATACAAGAGGCGGTGCTGCGCTTTCAGTAAAGGCAGTTACCGGAAAGCCAATAAAATTTGCAGGTATCGGCGAAAAGCTTGACGATCTGGAAGTATTCCACCCGGACAGAATGGCTTCAAGAATACTTGGCATGGGCGATGTCCTTACGCTTATCGAGGATGCGGAAAACCGTCTTGATCAGAAAAAAGCTCAGGAAATGGCGAAGAAGTTCCAGCAGAATAAATTCGATATGAATGATCTGTATGAACAGCTCGGACAGATCAAACGAATGGGCAGCGTACGTAATATTCTTTCAAAGATTCCCGGGATAAGCGATCAGATAAAGGATATGGATTTTGACGATAAGGCGCTTGACAGAATTGCAGCGATGATCTCATCAATGACTGTAAAGGAAAGAGAAGATCCGTCGTTAATAAATCCGTCAAGGAAACGCAGAATTGCAGCCGGAAGCGGTACAAAGGTCGAGGATGTTAACCGGCTGATGAAGCAGTTTGAGCAGATGCGCAAATTTATGAAATCGATGAATACGAGAGGTAAAGACGGAAAACGCAAGCGTCTTCCGGGATTGGGAGGACTGCCTTTCGGAGGTATGCCCGGCATGGGAAAAATGCCAAAGAAATGATGAATTTCACAGAGTAACAGGTCATACAGTTATTCCCCAACGATTGTTGGTGAAATATAAAAATACGGCATAAGCCGTGCAAAAAATTTGGAGGTAAAGAAAAATGGCAGTAAAGATCAGACTTCGCCGTATGGGCGCAAAGAAAACACCTTTTTATCGTGTAGTGG
>CACYDC010000088.1 GCA_902773025.1 uncultured Ruminococcus sp. | reverse complement strand
TATATTATCATCATCAAAAATTAATTGGGGGAGAGAACCATGAAAAAACAATTCAAAATTCTTATCACAGAGGAAGTATCAGAGTTCAACGGAGGAAATATAGAAATTTTTGAGGATTTCGGATTTACTGCCGAATTCTGTGCAAAGGACGGTTTCAACGTAATAGAAAAGATAAAAGAATTCCAGCCTGATATAGTACTTATGGATATATTCATGAGCAGTGTTGACGGTGTAGGCGTAATAAGACAGGTTAAAAGCGAAACAGGTATAAAGCAGCCGGTTTTTGTAATAGTATCAAATTACGACAGTCCTATGCTTGAACATGAAGCAATGAGTGCAGGAGCAGCTTATTATGTTATCAAACCATACCGCTGTGAAGATCTGCTTGACAGGATAGCAGAGCTTATGAGTTATTGCAGCGAGGACACAGTTGAAAATAATGAAGGAAAGATCCTAAGTCTTGACAAAGAAATGGAGATCACCGTAACGGAAATTCTTCATCAGATCGGTGTTCCTGCGCATATAAAAGGATATCATTATCTTCGTGATTCGATTATTATGTGTGTACGCAGACCGGAAATAATAAATGCCGTAACAAAAGAGTTGTATCCATCAGTTGCCAAGAAATACGAAACCACCTCTTCACGAGTTGAGCGCGCTATCCGTCATGCAATTGAAGTTGCATGGGACAGGGGTGATGTAGATATTCTGAATTCATATTTCGGCTACACCATTCACAATGGCAGAGGTAAGCCTACAAACAGTGAATTCATCGCAATGATATCCGACCGTTTACGTCTTCACAACCGGCGCTCGGCTTGACAAAAGAGTGAATACAGCATGAATATATTATACCGCGTATCAGCCGGCAAAGCGATACGCGGTATATTTTGATATCATAATATATCAGTTTTTGGCAACACTGCAACCGTTTTCATTCTCTTCGGTCCAGATCGAATAATTTGATTTACCGTTTTTCTTTATAGAATAAAGCATAGTATCTGCGTGTTTAAGCGCGATATTCATATGCTGCTGATCATATACATCCATTCCGGCTATACCGATTGAACATGAAACTCTGTGTTTTTCCGGTACGTCAGCTTTTTTATGGATAATTGCTTCGATCTCCGGAATAAAATAATTACTTTCTTTTATTCCTGCATAAACAGCCTTTGCGATCCTCTCGCCCTCATCAACTCCCAGTCCGGGAAGTACAATAACGAATTCATCTCCGCCGTAACGCACGATATATCCCTTTGAATCAACAACTCTTTCAAACAGTCTTGAAAATGCGATCAGTATCTCGTCACCTACATCATGTCCGAAGGTGTCATTACAGAATTTGAAATTATCAAGATCCAGGTATATAACTGTTGCCTCTGTATTTTCTCTTTTACCTAAAGCTACAAGATTTACGAAATCATCGATTTTCTTTGTGAAGCCCTGTCTGTTATACAATCCTGTCAGCAGATCTGTTACAGCGCTCTGCTGGAGCTTATGGTTCATTTCTTTGATCTCATCTCTTGCTTTCAGTCGATAGATCGTATCTATCATCTGACGCAATGCAAATTTGAATATAGCAAGATCATTTCTGTCAAGGAATATTATATTACCCGTCATATTTTCATGCAGCTCAATACAAGCAAGCATAAAGCCTACAAGTTCATCTCCCATAATAACAGGAACACAGGCAAACGAAACAATATTGTTTACCCCGAACATCTGAAGTATCGGAGTATACTCATAGAATTCTCTTGTAAATCTTGAAGCCACAAATTCCTTTTTATGGTGTTTCAGATAATTTGTTACGCCAAACAGAATCTCATCGTCTATTTCTACATCTCCGCCATTATATCTCACTACGGGATTTCCGTCGATCACATCAACATAGAGTATGTAGTCAACATTATAGTTATTCTGCATTGTGACCATAGAATCCTCAATAATCGTATCCGCTGTCGTATTCGCCTTATTCAGAAGTTCCTGCCATGATAAAAGGAAATTGATACCCTTTGTCTTATCTCCAAGAGCCTTCTGCATTTCTGAAAGCTGCGCAAGCTCTTCTATCTGATATTTATCAATTTTATCAAGGCGCATCGGTATATGCTTCTCAATAAAGGATTTCTTATGAAGCTTTGCAAACAGTCTTTCTTCCTTATGCTTATAGCCGTGCTTATTACAGTATTCGATACCGAGATTCAGGATCTCCTCGCCCTTTTCAATTTCACCCTGTTCCACGTACATATCGTACTGTTCTTCGGCGAACATCGCATATACGAAGAATTGCAGACCCTCTGTGCGGTACATATGGAATCTTGCCTTATCCATATATTCCTGAGCCTTTTCCATATTATCATTCTTCTCCAGCAAAGCGCTGACAAAATTATAGAAGAACATATCATCATCCCAGAGGAAATAGCTGGGCTCACCCTCACAGTTCAGGAGATGATACAATACTCTTTCCATCTTGTTCAGGTAGAAATGAGCATTATACTCTATTCCCATTTTATAGCTGCAATATACGATCATGCCGTAAACCTTTGAAATATTACAGATCCTCATATGATGCATTTTGATCGAATCAAGCAGCTTCAGCACATGAAGAAGATAATTGTATGCTATATCGTAATTACCAGACAGAATAGCATTTGTCGCCATATTATACAATGTTTCAGCTACATTGTAGGTATCCTTAAGTTTATAGAAAAGTTCCAGTGAATGATTAAAATAATCATTAGCCTGATTAAACTGCTCACTTACAATACGGTTAAATCCAAGACCATTATATATTGAAGCTTCCTCAGCCTTATCCTGTTGTTTTTCAACAATATCAAGACATTTCTTGTAGTAATAATCAACATAGGAATAATAGCCGTAGCCTTGCGCAAGAAAGACATTTTTCTTCCATGCCATTATTATCAGGCGTTCATTCTTGATCTTTTTTGCAAGGTCCATTGCCTGAACAAAAAATTCATTTGTTTCGCATTTTTCTGCATCCTCAGAAAAATATTCTTTTCCGTTTCCGCATCCATAGAACAATACATGGGCAAGGTGGTTATACATCTTGAATTTAAGCGCTCTTTCCTTAAAATCGCCTATTCTGTCACTCTCGTCTATACGGTACCACATAAATCCCGTCCAACCGTCAAGAATACACATATAGTACAGAATCTGAGAATAAAGTATATACTTTTCTGATCCGCTTTTTCTTGCGATCTTCATACACTTCTCTGCATTTTTTCTTGCAAGGCTCGGCTGTCCCCCATACACCTCGCACACTGTCAGAAGATAATGATAACGGAACGTATACTTTATATTAGGATGCTTATTATTAACATTTTTAAGCCTGTCGCACATTATAAGCGCCTGCGTGTAATTCTTATTATATATTGCGGCTGTTGCATACAGAATATAAAAGCGCACAAGATTTTTGGAACTTATATTTACCTTTGTAGTTATAAGTCTGTTATATACTATATCAAGGTAATACATTGCCTGTTTTGAAGCCAATGTCAATATCATATTATTTACCTTAACAAGATAATTCTGAAAATCAGCCAGCACCGGCTCAAAGCTTTCTATTATATTCACATCTGCCTGAGGATCCTGTATATTCCAGTCAAGCATATAGTTAAGTTCTTCTACCTCACGCACAAGCTCTGACCAGATACTCTGCGTATACGCCGGTGTTGCATATGCTTCATTATAGTTCGCAAGGAGTGATATATTATCATAGCTCTTTCCGACAAAATGGTAAAGAAATGTCAGCGTACTGTTCTCTGCAAGATGAAGTCTGTTCAGTACAAGGAACAAAGTATGCTCCTGAGAAACATACGAAAGAATACTCACAAGTGAATTAGCGAACTGTTTACGCTCATATTCTTCCTCAACAACGATTATATCCTCTGTTCTCTCACATTCACCGGTCATAATATAACTCTTTATTGCTGATCGGCTAAGATAATAAACATCCGAAGCCTCAAGAAAATCATCGATCGGAATATTGCAATAATACTTATAATAAAGTTGCTTAACCCATCCAAGAAATGGTTCATATGCCTCCTGCATTTTATTTGCAGAAAATTCATGATACAGAAACTCTATATCACTTGAGCATTTATCGAGTTCTTCCTGGATAGAATCGATTGGCACACTAAGGGTATTATAGTGTTTTACAAAAAGAATACTGCTATGACGCTGCTCAAGACTATGTATGATCGAATCAACAATTTTTCTTGTATATAATTGAGAACAGGACTCCATTTCCATACCTCCATTCCACTCTCAATTATTATAACAAAATATACTGTATTTTTCAATATAATTTAAAAAAATAGTTGTTAATTAGTTGTTAATAAAAAACAAACTTCTCATCATTATTCGGGGTATATTGTTTTTTTTGCTAATAAACAAAATCGGACACACTATTTCAGAGCATCCGATCTTGTTTATTAATTTTTATCAGCTCAGACCGGCTTCCTCTTTGTTTGCAATATGCTCATCGCTTGTCTTTGCATAGTATGCAACCGCCGGTTCATCTGCTGTAGCAGCTTTATGGCAGAAATAATAGTATTCTGTATCCGAAGGATTAACTGCTGCTTCAAGTGCCTCAAGTCCGGGGTTACAAATTGGTCCGGCAGGCAGTCCGTTATATTTATAGGTACTGTATCTGCTGACATATGTTCCTCTGATAGATGCCGGAACCTGAGCCTGCGTTTTGTACGGATAGAATATTGTCGAGTCAAGCTGAAGCTTCTGGAAGCCGCCCTCTCCGAAATCATTCATACCGCCTGTTTTAATCGTATCAAGTCTGTTATGGAGGATAGATGAAATTACATACATATCGTCCGAGTTTGCAGCTTCTGCCTGTATAAGAGAAGCAAGAGTAATGACATCTTCCATTTTCATTCCCATTTTTTCTGCTTTTTGGGCGATCGTAGCCTTCTTTTCGCCCTGCGCGAAACGTATTTTTGTATAGTATACTTTTGAATTATAGTTCCTGAGGAATTTATATAATACCGAGGTCGGGTCTTCGCCTATATAATACTCATAGGTATCGGGGAAGAGATAACCCTCGAGCCTGTAGTATCTTTTGTCACCGTTTTTAATTTCCTTAAGGAATTCGTAATCCTCATCGAATTCATCTGAATTACATTTTTTCAGAAACGCTTCTGCCGAGCAGACCTTATTATCCTCAAGCAGCTGTGCCATATCCAGTATTGAGATACCCTCACGGAACTGTATCTTGACAGTATCCGTACGGTTTTCTTCAGACTGAAGTTTATCAATCAAGGCCAGATAATCTTTATTTGTAGGCACTTCAAATTTTCCCTGGGTAAAACCAGTCGTAGACTTTGTAACAATTGCGTAAAGCATGAAGAAATTCTTATCTTTGATTATATCGTTTTTTATCAGAATATCAGTCACCTGATCGAGCGTCGCATTTTCCGGGATAGTAATCTCCACTGTTCTTTCTTCTTCCCTGCCTACTGCAAGCATATCGTTTATCCCGACCATTATATACTGCGCAACCATTATTGACGCAAAAACTACCATTGCAAGCCATAC
>CACYDC010000087.1 GCA_902773025.1 uncultured Ruminococcus sp. | reverse complement strand
TATATCCGTTCAGTGGGAGTAAAATCTCCCACTGAACGTCAGCAAGCCTACGGCTCGCCTTTGCTTGTTTAAAGCAAAGCTTTTAACCGTATAAAATATAAAAGCAGGTGAAATCATGATAAAGGTCAGAAATCTATCGAAAACCTATGTGAAAAACAAAGCGTTGGATAACATAAGTTTTACACTTGAGGAAGGGGAAATACTTGGTTTCCTTGGACCGAACGGCGCAGGAAAATCAACAACCATGAATATCATAACGGGCTATCTTTCAGGCGATGAGGGAAGCGTTGAGATAGATGGTGTGAATATAATGGAGGATCCCGTCCGCGCAAAGAAAAAAATAGGCTATCTCCCCGAACAGCCTCCGCTGTATAACGATATGACTGTACAGAAATATCTGGAATTTATGTTCAGATTAAAAAAGGTCCGTAAGCCTATGAAGGAACATATAGCGGAAATTTGCGAAATGGTGAAAATAACTGATGTGTGCGAAAGAATAATAAAGCATCTTTCAAAGGGATACCGTCAAAGAGTGGGACTTGCGCAGGCATTGCTCGGATATCCTCAGGTTCTGATACTGGACGAGCCTACGGTTGGTCTTGATCCTCAGCAAATTATCGAGATAAGAAAGCTTATCCGTGATCTGAGCAAGGAACATACAATTATACTGTCCTCCCATGTTCTGTCGGAAATACAGGCAGTGTGCGATAAGATCATAGTGATAAATCACGGGAAAATAATCGCGCGCGGACTTACGGCTGAAATGACTCAGACCGGTGATTCTACCGGAAAGCTTGATCTGATAATCGAGGGAAGAAGACAGACCGTTAATGCACTGCTTAGTAAAATCGACGGCGTTACAAAGGTTATCGAAAAGGGAGAATGTGAAAAGGGCAGCTATGAGTATACTGTTGAAAGCAAACGTGATGTCAGAAGACTAATATTCCGCGCGATCTCAAAAACTGATTTCAGTATACTTTCCATGTCGCCTGTCGGGGTGTCACTCGAGGATACCTATCTGAGAATTATTTCCGGTGAATCAGAGGAGGCAGAATAAAATGTCAGCAATATTCAAAAGAGAGCTTCATTCTTATTTTACATCACCTGTGGGTTATGTGGTTTTGGCCGCATTTATGTTTTTCAGCGGTGTGTTCCTTTGGGTGCAGTGCCTTTATGTCGGTACATCAAATATGTCAACGGTATTCCAGAGTATGTTTTTTATCCAGCTTTTTGTTATACCGCTTATAACTATGAGATTGTTTGCAGAGGATGCAAAGCAGAAAACTGACCAGGCTTTGCTTACTGCTCCTGTCAGTATTCCCGGAATAGTATCTGCAAAGTTTTTTTCGGCAATGGTAATGTTTATACTATGTCTGTGCTCGTTTATAGTAGACGGACTGGTGCTGTCATTTATTTCACATCCTGACTGGAGCGTAATAATCGGAAATGTTTTCGGAATGGCGCTTCTCGGCGCATCTTTCGTTTCTGTGGGACTGTTTATCTCATCCCTCACTGACAGCGTTATTGTTGCGGCAATATCATCATTTGCTGTAAATGTACTGATAAGTCTGCTGGATACTCTCGGAAATACAATACCTGTGGACTTCCTGAAAAACTTCGTTACTTCATTATCATTCCAGAGCCGCTACAGCCATTTCGCTCTTGGATTGTTCTCGTTTGCGGATGTGATCTACTTTGCTACAGTGAGCTTGTTTTTCCTTTTTCTTACCGACAGGGTCATTGACAGAAAAAGATGGGCTTAAGGAGGTAAGAATATGTCTGAAAAGAAAAATAATAGTACGCAGTCTAAGGATGAAAAAAGAACCGGCGTTTCTTTGAAAACCCAGAAAAGGTTCTTGTCAATTATATCTGTGTGTCTGGTTCTTGCCGGCGCAATACTGCTGAATATAATATCGTCGGTGCTGACAGATAAATATGCGGCGCTGACAGCGGATATAACCAGCAACAGTCTGTATAATATCGGTGAGGATTCCGTAGAGATAGCCCAGAAGCTTAAAAAAGATGTAAAAATAACATTTCTTACCGACAAAAACAGCTATGAAGCATATGATACATACTGCAAGCAGGCTACCAATATTGCCGATCAGCTGAAAAAATATTCCGACGGAAAGATCAGCGTGGAATATATGGACCTTGTTAAGAATCCTAATATTCAGAATAAATATCAGGAGGAGAATCTGTCTGTGACAGATGTTATCGTCAGCTGCGCAGATAGATACAATATTCTCAAAAGAACAGATATGTTCAATTTTGAAACATACGGCGATTATCAGTATATTACTTCCTCGAGAGCAGAATCTGCCCTTGATACAGCAATACTTAAGGTTTCGAGCGAAAATGTGACAACGGTCGGATTAATTAATGATTATGCCATAGATGACTATTCTGTACTGAAAAAGGTCCTGGATTCAAATAATTATAAAGTAAAGGAATTATCGGTTGAAAGGGATGATATCCCGTCTGATATCAATACTGTCATCGCGTTCGCGCCTTCAAAGGACTACAGTAAGGATGCTGTGGATAAGCTGAGAAGCTATTTGAAAAATGACGGAAAATACGGGAGAAATCTTATCTTTATCGCATATGCTTATGAGGTCGAATGTCCGAATATAACAGCGCTTCTCAGTGAATACGGAATGCAGCTGGAGGATGGACTTGCATTTGAAACTAATACTTCCAGAATGACATCAATGGCAGACGGCTACAGTAATATTGCGGCTGGTTTTTCAGAGCAGATGCTGTATATTTCAAATTATGATCAGAAAAAAGACTACCCTGTGCTGGTATCGAGATCCAGGGCAGTAAAAATCACGGATGAAAGAATAGCTGTTCCGCTGCTTGAGTATTCCTCAAAATCGGGAATCTGCCCTTATTCTGCGGGTGATGACTGGAAATATGAGGATTATCTTATAGAGTATGTTCCTGTTGCAGCGCAGGGAATTTCAGGAGGAGATTCGGGATTATCCAGATTGATATTCTCCGGTTCTTCAGAAATGTGGACAACGCTTCTTCAGCAGCAGAATTTTACCAATAAGAAATATATTTTTAATATTCTTAACGAATTAAACAGCCGTCAGGATCCGGGTGTGTATCTTGATGATAAAGTAATAACAAATTACGATCTGTCTTCGGTTGATGTCAGTACCAAAAGGATAGCCGGGTTTATTGTATATGCAGCAGCGCCGGTGCTAATACTGATTGCGGGACTTTGCGTATTTCTGATCAGAAGAAGAAAATAACGGAGGACAGCTATGAAAAAAAATATCAGATTGATTATTATTCTGACAGCTGCTGTGGCTGTGCTTGCAGTGGGCCTGATCTTCGTTCTGAATATTCCGCAGACAGAGGATGAGAATTCTGTGTCAAAGCTTGGAGAAGACGCAATATTGATCTATGACAAATCTGATCTTGATGCAGAGGATATAAGTGTCAGCAACAGCGGCGGAGATTACAGGCTTGTCGGTTTTCGTACGAATTACGGCGCTTCTTCGGCAGTACAGGAAAGCAGCGGCGATGAATCATCAGAAAATCTGAGATCGGATGCCGAAGCAAAAAAATCACGAGGTTACCTGACATATACAATGCAGGAGCATGGTGATTCAAAGCTTTCCAAAAACATGACAGATCAGCTTGCCCATCAGTGCGCGAGCCTTACAGCGCTCAGAACTGTCGACAAGTCTGGAAAAAAACTATCCGAATATGGACTTGACAAGCCCGTTTCTACGGTAAAGATCATTTTCAGCGATGGTTCGGAGAAAACTATTATGATGGGAAATGAGGCGCCGGATAATCAGGGATATTATGGCATGACATCGGACAGCAATACTGTTTATCTTATGCAGTCTGAAACAGTAAATATGTTTTTTGTCGAAAAGCTTCAGATGTTTGACAAAACGATAAGCAGAGAATATGATTCTGATAATACCGATATAGTTATCACATCGCTGAGTATAACCGGTACATCGTTCAAGGAACCGGTTGAGATCGATAATCGTGACGATATTTCTATTGACGCAGCTTATATAATGCGTAAGCCGAATCATGAGGTCTGCGCTAAAAGCATGGTGCAGAAGGTCGGAGAGTCACTCTACGGTATCACCGGAAACAGTGTTGCGGCAGTTGATGTGAATGATGATGTTAAAAAAGAATTCGGACTCGAGAAGCCGTATCTGGATATCAGTACAAAGGCTTCTGATGGGACATCGGTGCATATTTTAGCGTCAAAGGCTGATGAGGACGGAAATTGCTGTGTCATGAAAAATGGCGGCAGCGTGATATGCCGTGTCAAAAGCAAGGATATAGAAAAATGGTACGGGATAAAGTATGAGGATCTTCTTGCGGGCGCTGTGATAATACCTGATATTGACAATATGACATCAATGCGTATAAGCTATAATGGTCAGGATGAGCTTTATGATATTGTCAGGGAAGCAAAACAGAATGAACTGCTTGAAGATGTTGTATACACCGAAGTGAAAAATGACGGGAAAAAGATCAGCTATAATAATTTCCATGTATTTGTGAATAATCTTGCGTCTATGACAAGAAAAAGTATGGATGTTGATAAACTGGACGGCTTTGATAAAAAAGCATCTTTTGAGCTGTCATACAGTAAAAATGATGAAAAACTGACTGATCGACTTGCTGTTTACAAGAATAATTCGCGTGAATATGTATTGGTGCTTAACGACGTGATCGAGTGCAGAACAGATTCTGATTACGCAGAGAAGCTTCTTGCTCAGATAAGTAAAATCTCGGGTAAGGAAGAACTGGAAAACATTGAAACTGATACATCCGATGAACAGACATCGCAGGAGGATAGTAAGAAGTCAGAATAAAATGTTTTGTGCATGATGAGTAATTATTTGAAATATTTTTGTTGAAATACACAGAATTATATAGTCATACTGTAGTAATAAAAAACAGTATGACTATATTTTTTATTAATTGCGACAAAATTGTATAAAAAACTGTAATGTTTGTAACAAATATGATATACTGGAACAGTGATTGTTTTTTCAATTTTTACCACTTGACAATATACGATTCAAAAGCTTAGTATTAGAAAGTGTAATAATGATAAAGCTTTTGACCACAATTATGGAGGAAGGAAAATGAAGCACAATAGCTTAGCAGTTAAACTGATATCCGGCGCTGTTGTTCTGACGGTTGCAGCAGGAGCAGCAGTTGCCTTGGCTGAGAAGAGTGAGGAAAACATTACGGTAAACGCAGCAGCCGGTGACAGGGCAAGCAATAATACATATTGCTATGAGGTGGGCAGCAACGGAAATTATATGATATACTCGATCGGTATAAATGACAGTATCGGAGAGAAGATCGTTATTCCGGATCAGTTCAATAAAAAGCCTGTATATAAGCTTTGCTACAATATGTTTGTAACTGACGGCTATGAACAGGCAGCTGACAAGGTGTATGATATCAGCATAGGCAAAAATGTAAGCGAGATCGAGGATTATGCTTTCTGGGGCTTGAATATCGGGAAAGTGACGGTAGACAAAGATAACGCTTATTTCACCGTTATAGACGGAATGCTCTGTACAAAGGACGGAAAAAAACTTGTCTTTGCGCCTTATGTCCTAAGCGGAGAGATTTCTCTGCCGGATAGCATTGAAAATATCATGCCCGGCGCGCTTGTGTCTGATAAGATCACCGGTCTTGGAATTGGCGCATCACTCAGGGAAGTAAAGCCGGATACATTTGAGGAATGTTACGGTATCGAGAGTTTTGCAGTATCACCGGAAAATGCATACTTCAGCAGCTATGACGGTGTACTTACGGACAAAAATGTAACAACAGTTTACGCTTATCCTAAGAATAAGGCCGGCGAGTATGTTACACCCGATACAGTAAGAATTATCAGTGACCGAGCGTTTTCAGGAGCATCGTCATTGAATGGCCTTACTCTGTCGAATGTTACCGAGATCGGCGCTAATTCATTTGAAAACTGCGGCAGCCTTGAAACAGTTGATGTCAACGGCTGTCTGGATAAACTCGGAGAATTTGCCTTTGCCGGCTGTAAAACACTGAAAAACATAGAGCTTCCGGACACATTGACGGAAATACCTATGGGAGTGTTCAGCGGATGTGAAGAACTTGAAAGCTTCAACATTCCTCAGTCGCTGATAAAGGTGGGCTATAAGGCATTTGACGGCACAGAATGGTTTAACGGTTGTAATGACGGATTTGTTTATATAGGCAGGATACTGTACGGATATAAAACCTCATTCAGAAGTCCTGATGGGAGCGGTGATCCGTCAAAGCCGGAAAAGCTTGTTATAAAAGACGGTACAATATCGGTATCTCCGTCTGCGCTAGCAGGATCATATACAACTGAGATCAATATTCCTTCGAGTGTGAAATATATGGACGGCGCCTCGATATATCCGAGAAACGGCCTGAATAAAATCAGTGTAAATAAGGGAAATACCTCGTTTGCTGTATCGGACGGTATCCTTTTTGACAAAAGTCTGACAAAGCTTATTGCTGTGCCGGAAACATATAAAAATACGGAATATACCGTACCTTCATCTGTAAAAGAAATTGATGCATACGCTTTTGTATTCAATAAGAATATATTTGACATTACAGTTCCTGAATCTGTAAAAACCTTTGGAACGAATCCGTTTTATAACGGTGACGAAAACAGAGCAGTTGTATGTTTAAAGAATTCCCCCGCAGAGCAGGCTGCCGATAATGATAATGTCAGTGTTATTCTTTCCGACACAGGTATTTCATTGAATAAGGCAGAGATAACTTTAGGCGTAGGGGAGAAATATCAGCTTGCCGCAAATATTATGCCTTCATACATGGGAAAAGCTGTTACATGGAAGACAAGCAACACTTCATTGGCGACTGTCAGCAGCGGTCTTATAACAGCTAAAAAAACGGGCAGAGTAACAATTACTGCTGTCAATATAAAGGGCGATACTGCAAAATGTGTTGTTACTATAAAGAAGGCGCCTGCCAGTATTAAACTAAATAAGACAAATATAACGATCGGTGTCGGAGAGAGAATTGATCTCGGTGTTACTTTGGACAGCGGTTCAGCTGCTGCGAAGAGAACATATACATCCTCGGATGAAAATGTAGTTTCGATAGACAAGTCAAAATGGGGATGCAGCTTTGCGGCTATGAAACCCGGAAAAGCGGTTGTAAAGGTAAGTACATATAACGGAAAAACGGCTTTGTGTAATGTTACTGTAAAGGAAAAGCCTGAAAGCATAAGCATGACTAAAAGCAGTATCACTATCGGGGTCGGTGAAACGGTTGTTATCGGAAGCGTAACGAATACAGGCAGCGCGTCGAATAAGAGAGTTTATACGACCTCAGACAGCAATGTTGCCGAGATAAATCCCACAAGCTGGAATTGTTCATTCACAGGCTTGTCTGTTGGGACTGCAAAGATAACAGTGAAAACGTATAACGGAAAGACAGCGGTATGCAATGTTAATGTACAGTCGCCGCCGCGTGGAATAAAAATCGCCAAACCGGAGATCACCTTGGGTGTAGGGGAAACAATGAAGCTAAGCAGCGTACTTTTTTATGGTGATGCTTCGGCAAGCCGGATATATACATCGTCAGATAAGAGTATTGTGAAGATACTCAAAAACAACTGGGTATGTGAATTTGAGGCTATGAAGCCGGGAACAGCGTATATCACGGTAATTACGTATAACGGCATGAAATCAAGCTGCAAGATAACAGTTAAGCCTGCGCCGCAGAAGATATATCTGAGCCGGGGACTTATAAGGCTTAAGGTTGGTCAGACAGCAAGTGTAAGCTCATATCTTGACAATGGTTTTGCAAGCGCGAACCGTACATACAGGACAAGCAGCAGTAAAATTCTGAAAATGACGAATACGTACTGGACAGGTTCCTTCAAGGCGATTGCCCCGGGAACTGCATATGTTACAGTAAGAACGCAAACAGGTGTAGAAACCAGCTGTAAAGTTATTGTAGAAGAATAAGCTGTTTATGGTAAGTTTTTTTGCCGGAACCGGTGTTTCGGATGCGGCGGGCAAATTTTGGTTTATTTTTGTAAACATAAGACTTTGTTAACGTTAAAAGCTTTGCTTTCAACAAGCAAAGACAAGCCGTAGATTTTGCGGTTATAACGTTGATGAAGTCTTTAGTTTTCTGCCGTTTTCCATATCATTCCACCGGGAGAATTTCCTATAATTACAGTTTCACCTATCAGAACGGTGGTTTCTACCCTTTCGGTGCTTGTGTTCATTGGCATGATTATAGTCAGATCGGCAATTATCCTCACAGAAAGCTTATGTACCGTCTGATTTATTCCGCCGCTCTCGAATTCTTCTTCAAAATCACTGCTTATATTTCCGGAAATTGAAATGTGTACCGGTATAGCAGGCCCAAGACCATTGAATAATTCACCGCCTATTATCGTGCCTAACGGAACATCGGCCCTTCTGTTTCTTATATTGGACAGTTCATCCTGAGTGCGGACGGTTATAAGATTTTTCAGCTTATTCGTCATTACTGTATTTGTGCTGATGGAAGTTAACGTTCCGTCTTCGGCTGATGTGACGATCTCAAGCGATTCTGGTGTAAGTTCCAATTCCTCAAGAATGTTTGCAACTGTTTCGTTTATGACCTCGGTCGCATAGCTTTTCGCCTGCAATGCGGCAACACTTCTTATGACAGGCTTCATCCTCATTTCAAGAAACAGCATTGCTCCAATGATTATGATTATTATAAAGATAATAATAATCCGCAGCTTTTTTCTCATTCTTCTGCCGTTTTTTGTATAACGCAAAAAAATCACCTCAGTACATTATATACAGAGGTGAAATTTTTGCTATCCGCTTATCATGGTTTTTATGCCTATCAATATGAGTACAATGCCGCCGCATATCTGCGCAGCAGCAGGATTAAGCTTACTTATCCGCCTTCCGGAAAAATATCCGGCTGCGCATATTGCAAATGTTACTGCTCCTATTACTGTGACGGCAGTTATCAATTCATATGCTGTGCGTACTCCGGCAGCGGCCGGCAATATTATTCCGGCTGTGAGCGCGTCAATACTTGTCGCAACAGAAACTGCTAAAAGCATTCTGATATTAAAGCAGTTATTATTCTTTACAGATGTATCTCTGCTGTCTGCTATCATTTTTATGCCGAGAAATACCAGTATACCGAATGCTGCTATATGATCAAAGCTTTCAATCCATCTGCTCCCGGCTTTGCCGATACTCCAGCCCAGTACGGGCATTAACATCTGAAACAGAGCAAACATCCCGGCCGTCAGAATTCCGCCTCTGAGGCGCTTTGTCCTGTCATGGCTTCCCCATACAACAGATACTGCAAACGCATCCGCCGCAAGCGCCGCTCCTATCAGAAAAGCTGAAAGCAATGACATAATATCCCCCGTTTCCTGCATGATACTGTGTTGAATTATTATGCGCTTTTTTATAAGATTATTCATATTGTTATACTTAAGGCAACACCGCACAAAGACCGCCTGTCGGCTTTGCACGCCATCTTTCGGCAATTTTTTCGTCATTTTTGCCAAAATCTCCTTG
>CACYDC010000086.1 GCA_902773025.1 uncultured Ruminococcus sp. | reverse complement strand
GGAAATAACATTATCACGCTGATTTGTAACGAACGTAGTGAGCGGCTGCGCGAACATGACACCGGCGGCACGCCGGCGCGAACATGACTGCGGAGGCATTCCACCCGGGGGTCTCTGTAATACTATCATATAAAGCTTTTGCTTTGCAAAAGCTCACACACTAAAGAAAACACAGAAACGAATACATATATTAAACAATAAGATAACGTAAAACGATAATTATGAAGCGAATAAATCAAAATCTGAAACAGCATTGTTGCGCTGGGATGAAAATACTTTGCTAAATATTTTTGCTTTTGCTTGCATTTTCGCCGGAGTTGTTATAAGATTAATCTATGACGATTGATGCAGGGTGTTCAAAAAAATGCTCGTATAAAAGCTTTGTTGACGTTTTTTGAACTTTCCTGGGGTTATTAAAATAAACGGAGATGATCATAATGTTTAAAAAAAGAAAACTGTTTATCAGAATCACCGCTATAGTTCTTTGTGTAATGCTGGTTCTGAGCGTCTTTTCAATTCTGATAGCATCGTTTAGTATGTGATTGAATTAATTAATAACAGAGAAGGCAGGAAAATGAATTTATTAACTCAGATCAATGATAAAATGCCGGGCTTTTCAAAAGGTCAGAAGCTTATCGCTAATTATATAACCGGCCATTATGATAAGGCTGCATTTATGACTGCTTCAAAGCTCGGCAATACTGTAGGAGTAAGTGAATCGACGGTAGTGCGGTTTGCAACAGAACTCGGCTACGACGGATATCCTAAAATGCAGAAGGCAATGCAGGAAATGATAAGAGATAAGCTTACCTCTGTACAGCGTATCGAGGTGACAGAAAACAGGTTCGGAAATTCCGATATACTTTCCAATGTGTTGAATCAGGATATAGAGAAAATTCGTAAAACAATAGAAGAAACATCAAAAGAGGATTTTACAAACGCTGTTAGGGCTATAGCAAATGCAAGGACAATATATATTTTTGCAGTGCGTTCTTCTGCGGCATTGGCATCCTTTCTGGGGTATTATTATTCGTTGATTTTTGAAAATGTCAAGGTCATAAGTAACTATGGCGAAACGGAAATATACGAAAAGCTGTTCCGCATAGGGGAAAATGATGTGATAATCGGTATAAGCTTCCCCAGGTATTCCAACGCGGCAGTTAAGGCAATGACATTCGCACGCAGACGCGGCGCAAAGGTAATAGCGCTTACAGACAGCATGACGAGTCCGCTGTGTACTCTTTCTGATTATGTGTTGATCGCAAAAAGTGATATGGCCTCAGTTGTAGATTCGCTTGTAGCGCCGCTGAGTATGATAAATGCGCTGATAGTTGCGACCGTAGTAGAGCTTGATGAGGAGGTTGAGCAAACATTCTCAAGACTTGAATATATCTGGGAAGAGTATGATGTATATCGCAGTAAAAGCGAGGAGGAGCAGAATTGACTTCTGAAAAAACAATAATTATCGGCGGCGGCGCGGCAGGATTGATGGCAGGTATTTTTTCAGCTAAAAGCGGCAGACAGACCATTATTATTGAAAAGAACAGCAGAGTCGGCAGGAAGCTTTATATTTCAGGCAAGGGCAGGTGTAATGTCACCAATAACTGCGATGCAAATACTGTGATAGCAAATACGCCTACAAACGGCAGATTTTTATTCAGTGCATTGAATAATTTTTCACCGGGAGAAACAATCGCGTTTTTCGAGGAAAATGGCTGTCCGCTTAAAACGGAACGGGGAAACAGGGTGTTTCCGGTATCAGATAAGGCGTCTGATATTGTCGATACATTATTCAGATGTGTAAAAAAAGCCGGCTGTACTATTATACAGGAAACTGTAAAGGATATAATAATAGAGAATGGACAAATATGCGGGGTTATTTTGCAGACAGGAATGAAGCTTGAGTGTACAAAGCTGATAATCGCCACAGGGGGAAGCTCCTATCCGCTGACAGGGTCCACAGGCGACGGATATCGCTTTGCGCGTACTGCGGGACATACGATAATGCCTCTTCGTCCGTCGCTTGTACCGCTCGAAACAAAGGAGCATTTCGGTTACGATGCTGATGGATTGCTGCTGAAAAATGTATCCGTAAAGGTCACAGATAACAAAAACAAAAAAATCATTTATACGGATTTCGGAGAAGTGGAACTGAAAAGGTATGGATTATCCGGAGCCGTTGTGAGAAGCGCATCAGCGCATCTGAAAGAAATGGAACCGGAGAGATATACATTTGAAATTGACCTTAAGCCGGCGCTTGAGCCTGAGAAGCTTGATACACGTCTGCTGAGGGAGTTTTCGGGAACTGAGTCAGTAAAATACATCGATGTGCTTTCGACCCTTTTGCCAAAGGGCCTTATTGAGGATTTTATAAAGCTTTCCGGTATTTCACCGCAGAAACGCTGCTGCGAAATAACAAGGGAAGAACGAAAAGGAATAATACAGCTTTTGAAATGTATGAAAAGAACGGTGACGGCTTTTCGTCCGCTTGAAGAAGCAATTGTAACCTCCGGAGGAGTCAGCGTAAAGGAGATAGATCCAAAAACGATGCAGTCAAAGCTTGTGAATGGATTGTATTTTGCGGGTGAGGTAATAGACGTTGATTGTTATACTGGCGGTTTTAATATTCAGACAGCGTTTTCGACAGCTGTTCTTGCTGCCGGCAAATAAACATGGAAGGAAGGGTATTATATGGGATTTCAGGATGACTGGATGATGCGGCAGATTGAAATGATGACAAGGTTCATTGCAAATGTCGTATTCGGTAAAAAAGAGTCAGAGGTCCAGTATGAAGTGATAGGTGATATAAATGACAGCACTACGCTGACTCCAACCGATATTCTTCACCTGAAGCTTTGCAGGATGATAAGGGAAGGCGAGATATGTCAGGCCGAGGATGAGCTGTACGATAACATGGAATACAGCGAAAAGTATATACAGCTTGCATCGGATTTTTATCAAAGACTGAACAGGCTATCCGACCGTGAACTGGAAACAGCAGGCTTTTCACGCGATGAGGTATATGAAGGATATGTGGATATGATGGCAAGGCTTGGCGTACCTGTAGATGTTTTTGGTCAGGCTGACAGATCTGATTATGAATGATCCCTGCTTTATTATATGGATATATCGGAATATGTGTCTGGTATTGCTTCCGGCAGCTTTGGGCTTGCCGGTTTTTGCTTTTTTACAAAAAGATTGAAAAAAGATATGAAATGTTGTATAATACTTACTAATAGGATTATTGTTCGGCAGAATGATAATTTGCTGCGCTTTTAAATAATATTAAGGAGGAAAAAGCTATGAACGAGAGAATAAAGAAAAAATTTCGGCGAGGACTGGCAATATCACTCAGCGCCCTTATGATAGCGGGAGCTGCGCCGCTGAATGTCCTTGCAGCGGGACCGACTGATACGAGATACATAAGCAATTACGAGAATATTACAGGAAATTATGATACCGGAATTCGTCTTCTCCAGCAGGGACTAATGGCTCATAAAGATGAGATCGACCTTTCATCGGCAAATATTCTTGTATCGGATTTTTCAAAGGTATACTTTGGAACGCTTGCAAAATGCCCGGAATTGTTTTTTGTAAGCAGAACACAGGGCCCTTCATACTATAGCAGAACATCTGATGGAAACAGATATGTTTCTTCAATAGTAAATATTCCGTATCTTTATGATAAAGGTACAGCAGATTCAATGCTGAATAATTTCTATGATGCTGCTGATTATTATCTTGATCAGGTGAGTGATGAATTGGCTGAATGTGATGATGATTTTTCAAAAGCAGCGCTGCTTCATGATGAATTGGCGCTGGATGCCCACTATGAGTCGAATGATACTTCAAACTATACAATGATGGTCAATAAATACGGATTATGCGAAAACTATTCGCGCATATATGCTTATCTTCTTGCTCAGGTCGGAATTAATAGTGAGATCATAGATTGCTCAGGAGTTATTCACGAATGGACAAAGGTTCGTATCGACGGCAATTATTATAACGTCGATGTCACATGGGACGACCCTACCTATGATAAGCCGGGTCTTGTTCATCACGATAATTTTCTTGTCAGTGACGCTTCAAGAATTACAACAAATACGAATTATATTAATAATCATGGATTATCAGGCAACAGTCCGCTTTACTATACGTACTACGAATCAGGTGATAAATACGATGGATTCAAATTCCATTCATATAATTCCAAGCTTTGTAAGGTAAACGGCGAAACAGCTGTCTATGCGGTAGACAGTCCGAATTCCAGGATAGTAAAATATAATTATGTGACTGACACAGAAACTGTCCTATACACATTTACTAATAAGTGGTATATCGGACAGAGCTATTATATCGGTGCTTATTCCGGTCTGGAACAGTATAACGGCTTGCTGTATTTCAATACGCAGAATGCCGTGATGTCGCTTGATCCCAAAACCGGAAATGTACAGACTGTTATGAATAATACAAACACAAGCGGAAAGAACCTGTGGGGTGTCAAATTAAGAGGAAGATCACTTTACGGTGTTTTCGCAACTAATGCAAATGAAACCGGTACAGAAACACTTATGAAGGTCTTGCCGGAAAAACAGACTTTGCCGCTTGAAAATAAGTCCACAGTAAGCGCAGAAAGTGTTAAGATTGGAGAAAAAGTCACATTAACAGGAGCAGCATCCGGCGGAACTGCGCCGTATAAGTATGCATTTTATTTCAGAAAGAGCGGGGAAAATAACTGGACGGTGAAAGGCACTGAATTCGGCGATGGTACATCTGTAACACTTACGCCTGGTACAGCTACGACATATGAAATAAAGATCGTTGTAAAAGATGCTTCGGGCAAGACAGCTGAAAAGCTTTCGCAGGTTTCAGTCAGCGCGCCGCTTACGAATAATTCAAAAGTAAGTTCAACAAATGTATCATTAGGAAAAACTGTAACACTGACAGGAGCCGCAACAGGAGGAACTGCACCGTATAAATACGCATATTATTTCAAGAAATCGTCAGATAATAACTGGTCGGTAAAGGGAACAGAATACGGTACTGCAGCCACGGCTTCGCTTACTCCGGGTACTGCAACATTATATGATGTAAAAATAAATGTTAAGGACGCGCAGGATGCAGTTGTATCAAAAACATTTAAGATCAATGTTACACAGCCGCTTACGAATAATTCGACGGTTTCAAAGACGAGCGCGAATGTCGGAGATTATATTACACTTTCCGGCGCAGCTGCAGGCGGCAAGGCTCCATATAAATACGCATTTTATTTCAGAAGCAGCTCCTCATCTGGATGGAAACTCAAGGGTACGGAATACGGTACAGCTTCAAGCGCAGCGCTTAATCCGGGAAGTGTATCGGTATATGATATAAAGATAAATGTCAAGGATGCGGAAGGTACAGTTAAATCAAAAACATTCTCGATCAATGTTTCTAATCTTTCAAATAACTCAAAGGTAAGTAAAACAAATGCTGCGGTAGGTGATAGTATTACCCTTACCGGGGCAGCATCCGGCGGTTCAGGATCATATAAATATGCATTCTATTTCAGAAAAGGCAGTGAAACCAAATGGACTCTTAAGGGTACAGAGTATGGTACAGCTAAAACAGCAGCGCTGAATCCCGGTACAGCAACGACATATGAAGTAATGATAAAGGTCAAGGATACAGCTGGTGCAGTTGCAGTAAAATACTTCATTATCGATGTAAATAAAACAGCTGCAGCATTGGTGAATAATTCAAAGGTCAGCGACTCAAGTGTAAATGTTGGAAAAACGGTTACATTGACAGGAGCAGCTTCCGGCGGAACAGGAGGATATAAATATGCCTTCTATTTCAGAAAGGGCAATGAAACAAACTGGACGCTTAAGGGAACAGAATTCAGCAGTACATCAACCGCGACTCTGACTCCCGGAACGGCAGCATCTTATGAAGTACTTATTAAAGTGAAGGATTCATCAGGTACAGTCAGGTCAAAGGTATTAACAGTCAAGGTATCATGACATCAGAAACAAAATGCTCTGTGTGAAAGCGCAGGGCATTTTGTTTGAGAATTTTGAATTAATGATTAAGGCAACACCGCACAAAGACCGCCTGTCGGCTTTGCACGCCATCTTTCGGCAAATTTTTCGTCATTTTTGCCAAAATCTCCTT
>CACYDC010000085.1 GCA_902773025.1 uncultured Ruminococcus sp. | reverse complement strand
ATACCGGTGATTCCGGTTTCTTTTCTTCCTCAGGCTGCTCCTGAGTAAAATCGAATACCGGTGATTCCGGTTTCTTTTCTTCTTCGGGCTGCTCCTGAGTAAAATCGAATACCGGTGATTCCGGTTTCTTTTCTTCTTCAGGCTGCTCCTGAGTAAAATCAAATACCGGTGATTCCGGTTTCTTTTCTTCTTCAGGCTGCTGAGTAAAATCAAATACCGGTGATTCCGGCTTCTTCTCTTCCTCAGGCTGCTCTCGAGTAAAATCAAATACCGGTGATTCCGGTTTCTTTTCTTCCTCAGACTGCTGTGCATAGTCGTACACAGGAGTTTCAGGATGAGTTGTTTCATTATGCTCAGGAGCTTCAAGTGATTTCTGTGACGGCAGTACAAAATTACCGTTACCGTTTTCTGCCGGTTTATTCCAGATATCCTCTTCGCTGCTGCTCTGATCTTCCCATACCTGACCCGACTGCATAAGCAGAGGAATACCTCTTCCGCTTTCACCTGACTCATTGATATTTTCAGGAATCTGATACATATGGATGTTTGGAGTTATTCCAAACATCGGAACATTCCAATTTAATGCATAAACATAAGTTTCAACTACATAACAAGCCCATTTTTCTGCCATGCAGGCTTCCTGCGTCAAAACCTTGATCGACTGGAGAATAGCTATACATTTATCTATTTCCGGCTGATCGTGCGCAAGATAAAGTGCATTGCACACTCCTGCTTCATATGCGTCCATGAACACCTTGCGCTCCTGTTTCAGATCAGGGATCAGTTCGCTCAGTACGGTTTTAAGCTGAAGACCATCAATAATCACATCTACTCCATAGGTCTTTATTATGTATCTCAACGCTTCCTTTGCATTCTGGAAAGTAAGCTTATCCTCTTTTTCCTGTTCAAGCTCAGCTCCGCAGAAAGGACAGCGTATCATGATACCGGCGCGAGTATTAGTTTTCCACTCACTGCCGCATTGCTTACATTGCATTTAATCTCACCGCCTTTTAGGAACAAAACAAATTTGACGCTTGTCCTATCCCTATGCTATTTCGTTATTCGTAATCATTACTATTTAACTATACTAAATTTTGAATGAATTTTCAATAGTTATAATGTAATTTTTATATATTTTATAAAAATTACAGATATAAATATTAGTATTGTTGAATTCAAGTTCTAAATCCAGCACAGAAAAATGAATAAAATAAGATGTTCCGAAATCCGCCCTGCAAAAAACAAGGCAATTAATCAAAACACCCTTAAAATATTATCCGTATCATATGGACAATATCAGTTATATTAATATTATACTAAATCAAAGCGATAAAATCAATATTTTTTCGCACATTTTATAAAACATTTTTAACAAAAATTAACCTGTATTTTTTACATACGCGTATTATGTGAAAAAACAAAACTCCGAAACGTAAGCTGTTTTCTATGTTCACGACAATGTTTTTGTCAATATAAGTGCATCCTCCACAGGTTTTCTGTAAAAATTCTTACGAAGTCCGACCTCTTCAAAGCCCATTTTCGCATACAGCGACACTGCTTCATTGTTTGACGGACGAACCTCGAGTGAAACTGATTCTGCGCCATTCTCAAATGCTATTTCACAAGCCGATTGCAGCAATAGCTTTGCTGCGCCCTGACGCCTGAAGCATGGAAACACCGCAATATTGGATATATAGCAGCTTTCGCAAACCACAAATACTCCTATGTATCCGGCAATCACCCCATCCTGCTTTGCAACCAAAAAATGAGCTGTCCTGTTATCCAGTTCTTCACCGAGCATCTGCTCATTCCACGGCTGAGAAAAACACTGTTGTTCAAGCTCAGCAAGTGTTTTGACATCGTTGCGTTCCATAGGAAATATACTAAACACGCTCACATTTTTTCACCCTTCTGCATCTATCTTGTCATTATATTCTTCGCATTGTCTTACAAGAAGAATCTTGCACAATTCATCAATTGCATTTTCTATTGCCTTTCGGCATCTTCTGTATGTTACAAGATCAGAGCCATAAGGATCCGGAATCCCACCGCCAAGTATATATATTTTCTCCTTCGGTACACCTACCGTCATCAGTGTCTGTGCATGATTTTGTGTCATAACCACATAAATATCCGTCACTTCTATATCATGCTCACGTATATTTCTCGGCTTATGTCTGCTGATATCTATATTTATCTCATTACAGACCTTTACAGCGTTTACCGACACACCGCTGTCACTGCAAAATCCAAGCGCTGCACTGCTGAAAATACAATTTATTCCGTATTCCTCAGATTTTTTTTCAAATATTGCCTTTGCCATAGGACTGCGGCAGGTATTCCCTGTACAAATAAATAATATATGCAGCATTGCCCTCTTGCCTCCCCATAAATTATTTAAGCCTTTGCTTCATACCATGTTTTTCCTATGCCGGCATCTGCCGTCAGCGGAACCGACAGCACCACAGCGTTCTGCATTTCCTCACTTATCAGTTTTGCTGCCTTTTCTGCCTCATCCTCAGGCGCTTCAACGATAAGCTCATCATGTACCTGCAATATCAACCGTGATTTCATATTTTCTTTTCTGAGTCTTTCATAGACTCTTATCATCGCTATTTTAATTATATCAGCAGCTGTTCCCTGAATAGGCATATTTCTTGCAACTCTTTCACCAAATGCGCGTATATTATGATTTGATGCCGCAAGTTCAGGCAGATATCTTCTTCGGCCGAACATTGTTTTTACATATCCCAGTGTCTTTGCCTGTTCAACAACATTATTCATATAATGATCAATACCGCTGTACAGGCCAAGGTAATCCTTTATATATTTATCAGCTTCTTTTCTTGACACACCTATATCCTTTGAAAGCGAAAATGCACCTATTCCATACACAATTCCGAAATTTACAGCCTTTGCCCTGCTCCTGAGCTTTGATGTTACCATTTCCTCCGGCAAGCCGAAAACCTTTGCCGCTGTTGATGTATGAATATCCTTATTTTCCCTGAATGCCTCAATCATATTGCTGTCATTTGCTATATGCGCCAGAACACGAAGCTCTATTTGTGAATAATCGGCATCAGCCAGCACACAGCCTCCCTTAGCCCTGAAAAACTTTCTGAATTCCCTGCCTCTTTCAGTCCGAACGGGAATATTCTGAAGATTCGGCTCAGTTGAGCTTATTCTTCCTGTACGGGTTTCTGTCTGATTAAAGCTTGAGTGGATTCTTCCGTCCTCTCCTATAACCTTAAGAAGTCCGTCACAATACGTTGATTTAAGCTTTGACAGCGTTCTGTATTCAAGAATCTCATCGATTACCGGATGAATACTTCTGAGTTCCTCGAGCACCTCTGCGCTTGTAGAATATCCGCTTTTAGTCTTTTTGCCCTTAGGAAGCTGCATTTTTTCAAACAAAGCAGTCCCAAGCTGTTTAGGCGAGTTGATATTAAAGTCGTATCCCACATGGCTGCAAATACTTGCCCTGAGTCTTTCTATATCAGCTTTCATGCTTTCGCCGTACTCAGCAATTCCCTGTTTATCCGCTTCAAAACCAATATTCTCCATTGATGCGAGAACCCTTGCAAGAGGTATTTCAATTTCCGTAAGAAGCTTAAGCTGTTCTTTATCCTCAATTTCAGCCGCAAGTCTGCCGGCAAGAGGAACAAAAACCTCCAAGCCTGTTTTTTCGTCAGATTTGAGAGATACTGTTCCGTATTCTCCTGTAAGTCTGTCAATACTATAATCCGAAGCATTAGGATTAAGCAGATATGCCGCAAGCATTGTATCAAAAACTATTCCTTTACACTCAAAGCCATATCTGTCTGCCAAAGCAAAAATTGGCTTTATATTATGGGTACGCTTTTTTATACGTTCATCCGCCAAAAACCTCTCCGTAAATATCTGAAAATCCGGCATCATCATATCGGCAATATATACCTTATCACTATCACATATGCATATCTGTGTAATGTCATTGCTGTCTGAGTCTGCAAGAAAATCGACAGTTTTATCAACAAGCTGTTCCAAAAGTCCCATAAGGTCGGAATTCTTTGTTACCGATAGTTTTTTGTCAGTCTTTTCAATCTGCACCTCAGCCACAGCCTGACCTATATCTTCGCTGCTTATGCCCCACTTATCCATCAATGAAAAGAACTCAAGCTTAGCCATCATCAATGCCGCAGCAGCCCTGTCACATTCAGTCGGAATATAGCTTTGTATATCAATATCTACCGGAGCGGAAGTATTGATTGTTCCCAGACGATAGCTCATAAAGGCGCTTTCCCGTCCGTCCTCAAGTTTTTTTCTGATACCGGGCTTCACATCGATCGTCTGTAAATTTTCATATATTTTTTCCAGACTCTCATACCTTGACACCAGATCCTTTGCACCCTTTTCGCCTATTCCCGGAACACCGGGAATACAGTCTGATGTATCGCCCTGAATAGCCTTTATATCTATCAGCTGCTTAGGAGTTACGCCATAAACCTCCATAATTTTATCTTCATCATAGACTGTAACCTCCGGCTTGCCGAATTTTGTTGCAGCAATTCTCACCGTCACTGACGGCGATACAAGCTGAAGGCTGTCCCTGTCCCCGGTAGCTATAACACATTCACATCCCTCAGCGGTACATTTAGCCGCAAGAGTACCGAGTATATCATCCGCCTCATAACCTTCACATGTCACGATCCTGTAACCAAGCGCGGAAAGCAGATCTTTAAGCGGCTGAAGCTGCTGAGCCAGCTCATCAGGCATACCCTTGCGGTTTGACTTATAACCGTCATACATTTTATGCCTGAATGTCGGGCTTTTAAGATCAAAGGCAATTGCCACAGCATCGGGAGTATTCTCATCGAGTAATTTTCTGAACGTCGTAAGAAATCCGTATATTGCATTGGTATAATGTCCGTCCTTTGTTGTAAGCATTTTTATCCCATAATACGCACGATTAAGGATACTGTTTCCGTCAAGAACCAGCAGCTTCATTTTATTACCTTTGCTGTCCGTTTTCATTACTGTTCACTCCGTTCGACAAGTTTGTTATTCAATCTTCCGTAGAAGGTCTTATACAATCCATAATACCCACATTTTTCCCATGACGAAGATATACCCTTGGCACACGTTTGCCGACAAGGCATACCACCTCATAATTAATTGTGCCGGTCATTTGTGCGATATCATCAAATGATAGTGTATTTCCCGATCCATCACCGATCACAGTTACCTCGTCACCGGTTTTCACGCCGTCGATTCCAGTAATATCGATCATAACCTGATCCATGCATACTCTGCCGATAACGGGCGCTTTTTTTCCGTTAACAGTCATAAACGCACGATTGCTCAGACTTCTTGAATATCCGTCTGCATATCCGATCGGAACTGTTGCGATAACAGTCGGCCTATCTGTAACGAACGTACCGCCATAGCTTACTGCTGTACCCGGTTCAACAGTCTTTATCTGTGCTATAACACTTTTTATCTGCATTACCGGACGAAGATCAAGTTTTCCGGCAAGCTTCGTGGACGGTGCAAGTCCATACAGTATGATACCTGCGCGTACACAATCGAAATGCGCTTTTTTATAATCAATTATAGCGCCGCTATTTGAGCAGTGGACCACATCAAAGCTTACACCCTTTTCTTTTAGTTTTTCCACTGCATCACTAAAACATTCAAGTTGGTGCTGTGTAGGAGCTGCGCCCTCATCACCCTCATCCGAAAGGGCAAAATGTGTAAAAATACCCTCATGCAAAAGATTAGGCAACGAACAGACCTGTCTGATTTCATCTATTGCATGATAATCGCGGCCGCTATTCTGATACATAAAACCTATCCGGCTCATACCTGTATCGAGTTTGATATGGATTTTTACATTTACATTATCTCTTACGGCGCACTCAGACAGTTCCCTTGCATAATCCTCAGAAAATACAGCCTGAGAGATATTATTTTCAGCAAGCTCTCTTGCCATTTCTGCCGGAGTAAAGCCGAGTATCAATATTGGCAAGGTAATGCCATTTTCTCTGAGCTGCATAGCCTCCTCGATATTTGACACTGCAAAACGCGCAGCACCGAGTTTTTCATACTGTTCGGCAAGGAACACGGCGCCATGGCCATAGCCGTCTGCCTTGATCACGCACATTATATCAGCATTTTCATCTACAGCCTGACGTATAGCCTTAAAATTATGTTTAACGGCATCGGCATCGACCTCTGCCCATGTTCTTCTGAGATAAGTATTCATCAAAAACGCCTCACAAATTTCATTTTATTATGCCAACAGAAACACTTATACACTTTATTCTATATTTTACCCTATAGCCACATCATTGTCAAGCCAAACGCGGCCCGGTCATGGAAATCAACTTTCTTCTTCAGAATATTTGGACTCTGTCCCAAACCCTGCCGTGAGAAACCTTTTTTTTTAAAAAAGGTTATCCCCCGGACCCCTTTAAAAAAAAACTTGTGTTTATTCTACTAAAATGGACAGAAGAAAGGTGCAATATTTTGAAAATTGATTTCCGTGCGGCCCGGTGCCCGCGCAGTCGTGTTCGCGGTGGCGTGCCGCTTTACAAAAAAACTTGTGTTAATTCTATTAAGGTGGTAGAATATAATATAGTTTGATATGGATTTAATCTGATAGAAAGAGGGTATAAAAATGGATCTTCAAAAATTCACGCAAAAAAGCATAGAGGCTTTGAAAACAGCGCAATCGATCTCGGTGGAAAACGGAAATCAGCAGATCAGACAGGAACATCTTCTGCTCGCATTGCTGCAGCAGCCTGACGGACTGATATCGGAAATGCTCAAAAAAATGAACGTTTCAAGAGAATTGCTTATGTCTAATCTTGAGGATGAAGTAAATAAGCTTCCTAAGATAAGCGGAACAGGATACGATAAAAATAGTATCTACATTTCTAAGGAAACTGATGAAGCATTCAAAGAGGCTGAGAATCAGGCTCAGACAATGAAGGATGATTACATTTCGGTTGAACACGTTATGCTCGGTATCCTTATTAAGCCACAGGCTAATATTAAAAAATTGTTTAATGACAACGGTCTGAATATTACAGATTTTCTCAACGCACTTAAGGATATAAGAGGAAACCAGAGAGTGACAACAGATAATCCTGAGGAAACCTATGATGTGTTGAAAAAATATGGTCAGGACCTTGTTGAGCTTGCAAGACAACAAAAACTTGATCCCGTTATAGGCAGAGATGACGAAATAAGAAATGTCATTAGAATACTGTCACGTAAAACAAAAAATAACCCATGTCTTATCGGTGAACCCGGTGTCGGTAAAACAGCGATTGCAGAAGCCCTTGCTCTCAGAATTGTCCGCGGAGATGTTCCAGATAATCTTAAAAACAGAAAACTGTTTTCTCTTGATATGGGCGCGCTTATTGCCGGCGCAAAATTCAGGGGTGAATTTGAAGAAAGACTTAAAGCAGTTCTTAATGAAGTCAGAAAAAGTGACGGAAATATTATCCTGTTTATAGATGAACTTCATACTATCGTCGGCGCCGGAAAAAGCGACGGCGCAATGGACGCAGGAAATCTCCTTAAACCGATGCTTGCAAGAGGTGAATTGCATTGTGTCGGCGCAACAACACTCAACGAATACCATATGTATATAGAAAAGGATCCTGCTCTTGAACGTCGTTTTCAGCCCGTCCTGGTTGACGAACCTACAGTCGAGGACTGTATTTCTATTATGCGCGGACTTAAGGAACGCTATGAGGTGTATCACGGAGTGAAAATTCAGGATCAGGCTCTGATTGCTGCCGCAGTTCTCTCTGACAGATATATCTCAGACAGATTCCTGCCTGATAAAGCGATAGATCTTGTGGATGAAGCCTGTGCATTAATAAAAACTGAGATCAACAGTATGCCTGTTGAAATGGATTCTATTTCACATAAGATCATGCAGCTTGAGATTGAAGAGGCTGCGCTTCTTAAGGAAACGGATAAGCTTTCGCTCGAACATCTTGCGCAAATACGCGAGGAACTTGCTAACGACAGGGAACGCTTCAACAGTATGAAGGCAAAATGGGAAAATGAAAAGAATTCTATTGAAAAGCTTCAGAAGCTGCGTGAAGAAATTGAGCATACCAATGCTGAAATAGAAAAGGCTCAGAATGAATATGATCTTGGAAAAGCCGCTGAACTCAAGTACGGAAAATTGCCTCCGCTGCAAAAGGCGCTCGCAGAAGAAGAAAAGATCGTTGAGGCTAATAAAAATACTCTGCTGCGCGATCGCGTCACAGAGGAAGAAATAGCAAGAATTGTTGCCCGCTGGACAGGAATACCTGTGGCCAAACTGATGGAAGGTGAAAGAGAAAAGCTCATGCACCTTGGAGATACACTCCATAAACGAGTGATCGGACAGGATGAAGCAGTAGATAAGGTATCAGATGCTATCCTTCGTTCACGCGCAGGCATACACGATCCTAAACGTCCGATCGGTTCATTCCTGTTTCTCGGGCCTACGGGCGTCGGAAAAACTGAGCTTGCAAAAGCTCTCGCGCAGGCTTTGTTTGACGATGAACACAATATGATACGTCTGGATATGAGTGAATATATGGAGAAACATTCCGTATCAAGACTCATCGGAGCGCCTCCGGGATATGTTGGATATGATGAGGGCGGCCAGCTTACGGAAGCTGTACGCAGAAAGCCATATGCCGTAATTCTGTTTGATGAAGTAGAAAAGGCACATCCGGATGTATTCAATGTGCTTCTTCAGGTACTTGATGACGGAAGGGTCACGGACAGTCAGGGACGAACAGTAGATTTTAAAAACACAATTATTATTCTGACATCAAATCTCGGCTCGGATATCATACTCGACGGCATAGATGAAAACGGAGAGATCAGCGAAAGCGCAAGAAAAGGTGTTACAAATATCCTGAAACGCAGCTTCCGGCCGGAATTTCTCAACCGTCTGGATGAGACCGTGTTCTATAAACCGCTGACAAAAGAAAACATTTTCGGTATACTTGACCTGCTGATCGCATCTCTTGACAAGCGGCTCGCAGAAAAACAGCTTCATATCAGCGTAACCGATGCTGCAAAGCAGTATATTGCGGATAACGGATATGATCCGATCTACGGCGCAAGACCGCTTAAGAGATTTTTACAGTCAAGCGTCGAAACGCTTCTCGCGCGTAAGATCATTTCAGAGGATCTGCAGCCGGATACAGTTCTTACTGTTGATTCCGCTGATAATAAACTCGTCATAACCACATGATATCATCTTTGCTAAAAGCTTTGAGGTTATAAATTAATAAAAAACACAGCGTCTGCTTACTTTTCTATCGGTTAAAGAAAGCAGACGCTGTATTTTACTTTTTTAACAGATCAGAACAAAGGTATCTGCTGCGTTATGCAGTGAATATTACCTCCTCCGATAAGAATATCTCTTGAATATATGCCAACGGCTTTGCGGTCAGGAAAAAGCTGCTGCAAAAGCTGCAATGCTTTTTTATCATTTTTATCACCAAACTGCGGGACAATGACATGGCCGTTTGAAATATAAAAATTCGCATACGAAGCCGCAAGTCTTTCACCCGGAGTACGAGTAGGCTCTCCATCCATATTATCAAGCCCCTGACATTCTTCCTCCGTTATACATACAGGCTCGGGCAGATAAAGCTTATGTACATTTATCTTCCTTCCTCGGGCATCAGTTGAGTTTTCAAGTATTTCCAGACATTCCAAGGATATCTCATACTGCGGATCGTTTTCGTCATCAGTCCACGCAAGAACTGCCTCTCCCGGAGAAGCGAAAGCGCATATATTATCAATATGACCATTGGTTTCGTCATTATATATACCGCGTCTGAGCCAAATGGTTTTTTTTACACCAAGCATGTCGCAAAGCTTTTTTTCTATTTCCTGCTTTGTCATGTCCGGATTCCTGCCTTTGCCCAATAAACATTCTTCGGTCGTTATAAGAGTACCCTCGCCGTCAGTGTGTATAGAACCGCCTTCAAGTATAAATTCGCGGCAGTCATAGCAGTCCTTTTCCATTAGATCACACAGCTTCCTCGCCATCTTATTATCTTTATCCCAAGGAAAATAAAGACCGTCATGCAGTCCGCCCCATGCATTGAAGCCCCAGTCTATACCACGTATATCCTTACCGTTTGTTACGAATGTGGGAGCAACATCCCTTGCCCAGCTGTCATCACTGCTCATTTCGATTACTCTGACACGTGGGGGGAGCATCTCTCTTGCGCTGTCATAATCCTCATATCTTGCGCATACAGTCACGTTTTCAGTCTGTGAAATAAGAGTTATAAGCTGTGTAAAAGCTTTCCTTGCCGCGTAAGCACCATTCTGCCACGAATCCCTGCGATGCGGCCATATCAGAATACAGCCATAATGCCTTGAGAATTCAGCAGGCATATAAAAACCGTCATCCTTTGGACAAGTGTGTAAAATCTTCATATCATAATCAACCTCTTGTATTGCATTATTATTGATAATTAATTTTAACACAAAATCAGGCTTCATACAATCATAACAGACAATCATATTTAAGGCAACACCGCACAAAGACCGCCTGTCGGCTTTGCACGCCATCTTTCGACAAATTTTCCGTCATTTTTGCCAAAATCTCCTT
>CACYDC010000084.1 GCA_902773025.1 uncultured Ruminococcus sp. | reverse complement strand
GTCAGTGCTTCACAGGCAATTGCTCAGGGTATCTCAGAAGAGGGCGGACTCTTTGTACCTCAGGAGCTTCCGGAATATACGCTTGAGGATATCCGTGCGCTGACACAGACTGATTACAGGGGCCGCGCAAAAAAGATAATGGGCGACTTCCTCAGTGATTTTACGGCAGAGGAAATAAGCGAAAGTGTGGATGCTGCGTATACAGCAGAAAAATTCGGCTCAGATAATCCCTGCCCGATCTCATATATTGAAAACGGTGATAAAAAAATGTCGCTGCTTGAGCTGTGGCACGGTCCGACATCGGCATTCAAGGATATGGCGCTTCAGATCCTGCCGCACCTGCTTACAAAATCAGTAAAAAAGACTTGTGACGGAAAACAGGCTGTAATTCTCGTTGCAACAAGCGGCGATACCGGTAAGGCTGCGCTTGAGGGCTTTAAGGATGTTGACGGTACAAAGATCATGGTATTCTATCCCGTAAACGGAGTATCGCCTATGCAGAAAAGACAGATGGCAACTCAGAAGGGAGAAAATGTCAGCGTTGTGGCGATCAAGGGTAATTTTGACGATGCGCAGACAGGTGTAAAGAAGATCTTTACAAACAGCGATATCAAAAACAAGCTCGCTGAAAACAATATGCTTTTCTCCAGTGCGAATTCAATCAACTGGGGAAGACTTCTGCCGCAGATCGTTTATTATTTCTCAGCTTATTGTGATATGGTCAGCGAGGGGAAAATACAGCTTGGAGATAAGATAAATGTATGTGTTCCGACAGGAAACTTCGGAAATATCCTTGCTTCATTCTATGCAATGAATATGGGGCTGCCAATCGGTAAATTTATTTGCGCATCAAACTCAAACAACGTTCTTACTGATTTTATCAAAACCGGAACATACGACAAGAAAAGACATTTCTATACGACTATATCACCTTCAATGGATATTCTTGTTTCAAGCAATCTCGAAAGACTTCTTTATCATCTTACAGACGGTAATGCAGAAAAGGTTGCTCAGCTGATGAAGGCACTGAATGATGAAGGCGTATATACGGTTGACAGTGAACTTAAGGAAAAACTTGACAAGTATTTCTGGGGCGGTTGCTGTGATGACGAAAATACGAAGAAAACTATCGGCAGTCTTTATAAAGAGGAAAACTATCTTGCTGACACGCATACAGCCGTTGCTGTGAACGTTTACGAACAGTATGTGAACGAAACCGGAGATAATACTCCTACAGTTATAGCTTCTACGGCAAGCCCGTACAAGTTTGCAAAGGCAGTTCTTTCATCTGTTTCGGACGAAGTGCTCCCCGATGATGAATTCGCTATGGTAGACGCGCTTGCAGCAAAGACAAATACACAGATACCTGCGCCGCTTGCTGCGCTTAAGGATGCACAGGAGCGTTTCAGCTTTGAATGTGAGGTCGATGAGATGCCGCAGACTGTACTTGACGGTCTGAAAATAGGATGATATGGCTGTATATACGATAGCTGATCTTCATCTTTCATTCAGTACGGATAAGCCGATGGATGTTTTTCCGGGATGGAATAATTATACTGACAGAATAAAGGAAAACTGGCAAAAGCTTGTCACGCCCGAGGATACTGTTGTCATAGCCGGAGATATTTCATGGGCTATGGATATCAAAGATACGTCAAATGATTTTGCGTATATAAATTCCCTGAACGGGAAAAAGATAATTCTTAAGGGCAATCATGATTACTGGTGGACTACCAAGGGCAAAATGGACAGATTTCTCAGCGAAAACGGCTTTGACAGTATGTCGATACTTCATAATAATTACTATGTTGCCGATGGGATCGCGCTTTGCGGTTCCAGAGGCTGGTTTTATGACGCTGAAACAGATGCCGATATGAAGGTACTTAACCGGGAAGTCGGCAGACTGAGGATGTCGATTGAACCGGCGGTAAAAGCAGGGTACGAACCTATAGTATTCCTGCATTATCCGCCGATTTACAATAACACGGAATGCTCTGAAATTATGGATGTTCTGAGAGAATACAATATAAAGAAATGCTTTTACGGTCATATACACGGCGGTAATGCGGCCAAAAGAGCGTTTATCGGCGAACGTGACGGTATCAGCTTCAGACTGGTCGCTTGCGATCACCTCAGGTTTATGCCTCTCGCAGTTTTATAACTTATTATCATTAGATCAGAATTATTGTTTCGTGTTGTAACGTGAATGTGACGTGAATGTAACGTAATTACGCTGTTTACTAAGAACCGCGGGAGCAACTTTATTCCGCATATTACGCAGCGAACGGAATTGCGAACACGACAGTGGCGGCACGCCACCCCAACATTGGGGCACGGAAATCAATTTTCAAAATATTATACCGTTCTTGTATCCATTTTAATAGAATAAACACAAGTTTTTTTGGAAAGGGGTCCGGGGGATAACCCTTTTTTTAAAAAAAGGGTTTCCTCCGGCAGGGTTTGGGACAGAGTCCCAATATTCTGAAGAAGAAAGTTGATTTCCATGACATTGGCTATGACATTGGGGATTTTTTTCTTGACTATTGGCATGGGCTATATTATAATAAAAGAATAGTCTGCTCTATTGATTGCGGCATTGCCGCCTGGGACGGGTTTCCGTTGGACACCTTAGAGCGGATGACGGCTGTGCCGTATAATAAAAATGAGCGAATGCTCGATCCGGAGGAAAATAAAATGACACTTAAATCATCAAACAAGGTGGAAACAAACCGCTATGAACTCGTTATCGAGATCGACGGCGAAACATTCATGAAGGCTGTGGACAAAGTCTACAAAAGAGAAGCAAAGAAAATTTCACTTCCCGGCTTCCGTAAGGGTAAAGCACCGAGAAGACTCATCGAAAAAGAATACGGTGAGGGCGTTTTCTATGAAGACGCTATCAAGGATCTCTACCCCGAAGCTGTTGTTGACGCAGCAGAAGAAGCAGGCCTTGCAATCGTAAGAGATAAGATAGATCTCGATGTTGAACAGGCAGATAAGGAAGGCCTTGTTCTTAAGGTGGTAATTACTGTTGAGCCTGAAACAGAGATCAAGGATTATAAGGGTATTGAGTATACACCGGTTTCTCTTGAGGTAACTCCTGAGGATATCGATGAGGAAATCAAAAAGGTTCAGAAGAGAAACAGCCGTCTTGTGACAGTTGAGGACAGACCTGCTGAAAATGAAGATGTTGCCGTTATCGACTTCAAGGGCCTTCTCGATGGAGTTCCTTTTGACGGCGGTACAGCAGAGAATTATAGCCTTACACTCGGCAGCGGCGCATTTATCCCGGGCTTTGAAGAACAGGTAGTCGGCCATAAGGCAGGCGAGGAATTTACTATAGATGTAACATTCCCTGAGGATTATCAGGCTGATGAGCTTAAGGGTAAGGCAGTACAGTTCGAGATCAAGCTCCACGAAATCAAAGCTCATGAGCTGCCTGAGGTTGATGAGGAATTCGTTAAGGATGTCAGCGAATTTGATACGGTTGACGATTACAGAGCAGATCTTAAGGCTAAACTCGAGGAAACACGCAAAAAAGAAGCTGATAACAGCAAGGAAAGCCAGATCGCAGAAAAACTTTCAGAGCTTCTTGAGGCTGAGATTCCTGAGGCAATGTTCAATAATCAGGTCGATGTAATTATAGATGAATTCGCTATGAACCTCAAATCACAGGGACTTGATCTTAATACCTATATGCAGTATACAGGTCTGACAGAGGAGAAACTCCGCGAAACATATCGCGGCAGAGCAGAATCTCAGGTCAAGGTAAGACTTGCGCTCAGAAAGATCGCAGAGCTTGAAGGTATGAAGGCAACAGATGAGGATGTTGAAAATAAATTCAATGAGCTTGCAGAACAGTATAAGGTAGATGTCAAGAGAGTTAAGGCTGCTTTTGACCCGAAGGACGTTGCAGGCGATATCGAAGCAGAGAGAGCAATGAACTTCGTTAAAGAAAACGCAGTTGAAAAGACTGCTGAATAATCAGAAATAATCTGACAAGAATATAAATGGACGCCGCCGGTGTGCAGCCGGTGGCGGACGTGTATATATTGTAAATCATGTCAAATTATATACCGCAGATAATTAACGAATGGAGGTAATTTTTATGCCATTGGTACCTTATGTCATTGAACAGACAAACAGAGGAGAACGTTCATACGACATTTATTCAAGACTTCTTAATGACAGAATTATTATGCTGACAGAAGAAGTGAACAATGCAACAGCAAGTCTTGTTGTGGCTCAGCTGCTGTTTCTTGAGGGTCAGGATGCAACAAAAGATATAAGCCTTTATATAAATAGCCCCGGCGGATCGGTAACAGACGGTATGGCTATCTATGATACAATGCAGTACATTAAATGCGATGTTTCAACAATATGCATGGGTATGGCAGCATCGATGGGCGCGTTTCTTTTAGCGGCAGGCGCAAAGGGTAAGAGATATGCCCTGCCTAACAGTGATATCATGATTCATCAGCCTCTGGGCGGAGCACAGGGTCAGGCTACGGATATAATGATACATGCAGAACATATAATCCGCACAAAGAAAAAGCTTAACACAATTCTTGCTGAAAAGACCGGTCAGCCATATGATGTTATTGTTAAGGATACTGAGCGTGATAATTTCATGACTGCACAGCAGGCATTGGAATACGGTCTTATTGATAAGGTTATTACACAACGATAAGGAGCGGCATAAATGGCTAATAACGACGATAACAAAAGAAGTATCTGCTGCGCTTTCTGCGGAAAGCCGCAGGAGCTTGTGGGCCGTATTATACAGGGTGTCGGCGGTTCGTTTATCTGTGACGAATGTGTGATGCGCTGTGTAAATATGCTGCGCGGCGAGGATGATCTTGATATGTATGACGAGGAGGACTATTTCCCTGAGCTTGGAGAATTGCCTAAGCCGATGGAGATAAAAGCGCTTCTTGATGAATATGTTATCGGTCAGGATGAAGCAAAAATTTCACTTGCCGTTTCCGTATATAACCACTATAAAAGGATAAACTATCACGACGAAGATGATGTTGCGCTTAATAAAAGCAATATACTTCTTCTGGGACCGTCAGGTGTTGGTAAGACGCTTCTTGCTCAGACATTAGCTCGTATACTGGATGTACCGTTTGCAATCGCAGATGCTACAACTCTGACTGAAGCAGGATATGTAGGTGAGGATGTTGAAAACATACTTCTGCGTCTGATACAGGCAGCTGATTTTGATATTGCGAAAGCAGAACGCGGAATAATTTATGTAGATGAAATAGATAAGATTGCAAGAAAGTCGGAAAATCCGTCAATAACCCGTGATGTAAGCGGTGAGGGTGTACAGCAGGCCCTTCTGAAAATACTCGAAGGTACTGTTTCAAATGTTCCCCCGACAGGCGGAAGAAAACACCCCCAACAGGAGTTTATACAAATAGATACAACTAATATTCTGTTTATTTGCGGCGGTGCATTCGACGGACTTGAAAAGACAGTTGAAAAGCGTCTTGGTTCGTCGTCGCTCGGATTCAACGCAGAGATAAAGTCCAAAACAGAGCTAGATACTACAAGCTGGATGCAGGAAGTTATACCGCAGGATCTTGTCAAATTTGGTCTCATTCCTGAGCTTGTCGGAAGACTCCCTGTACTGACAGCCTTGAACGGTCTGGATGAAAATGCTTTGGTACGTATACTGAAAGAACCGAAGGATTCACTGATAAAGCAGTATACAAAGCTGTTTGCAATTGATGATGTTGAGCTTGTATTTGAGGATGACGCATTGCTTGAGATCGCAAAGAAGGCGATAGAGCGTCATACCGGCGCAAGAGGACTTCGCTCGATCATGGAGGAACTTCTTAAAAACCTGATGTATGAGGCGCCATCGGATGATACGATAAGCAGGATCATTATTACGGCGGATGCTGTGAAGGGTGAGGGAGAACCTGTTGTAGAGAGAGCAAAAGCCAAGAAAAAGGCGCGCAGGACTGAAGCAAAGACAGCAAAAACAGCAAAAAAAAGATCCAGAAGAAGCCCGGCATGATTTTTAATACTATTATCACATAAAAAGAAGATAAAAGTACAAAGTTTCGGCGGCCGGCGTGCCGCCGGTGTCGTATTCGCGATTTCGTTTGCTGCGCTCACTGCGTGGTAAGCGTTTGTGTGTTGTTCCCACGTTGCTGAGTAAAAAGCGTAACACAAAATCTCGTAACAAAACACAAAAGTTTCGCCGGCCTTTTCAAAGGCCGCGGTTTCCAAAGGCAGCGCCTTTGGTCGCACTCAGCAGAGTGCGAAACCTCCTTACTCCAAAAAGCGCAGGAGGTACAGGGACCCTCGACGGGGGTCCCTGTAATACTATCATTTAAGGATTTTGCCACTGCAAAAGCCAACAGCTACTTATACTATAGTTGTCTTTTATTTATTTGAGAACAGTATAAATAGAATAATTATTCCCGGAATCAGTCAGCATTTTTCTTTATGCAGATTGTTTCCGGGAATTTGTTTAATTGTTTTTATATTTCATATGCTGATTTATTAGCTTATACAGCAAACGATGAGCCAACAAGACCAAGCGGGCCGCAGCGCTATTCCGGGCAGGAAATACGCGCTACTTCCTCGATCGTATGATGCAGCTTAAGAACTATGTCGCTGTCGGCCGCTCGGTAATACATTTCTTTGCCGTTGCGGTTTGAAACGATAAGCCCGGCATCTTTAAGCAGCTTTAAATGATGTGATACAGCAGGACTGGACATTCCCGTTGCGGCTGCGATATTAATGACACATTCTTCGCAATGACATAAAAGCCAGAATATACGCAGCCTGCTCGGATCACCAAGCTGTTTCATAGCTTCGGCTACGGTTTTTATAGTTTCAACAGACGGCATTTCTTCAATAAGTCTGTTATCCTTCGGATTGTGAGGATGAGGCAGCATTATTTTCTTTTCATTCAATCTGATCACCCCGTATAAAATTTATTACATTATTATTTTAATAGATATTGGCCTGAAAATCAAGATAACCTTTTTTAGATTTATTATTGACTTTTTTAGAATATGGTGGTATTATTTATTTAACGATTAAGTATTCTTTTAATTATAGAAGGAGCGGTATTATGAAAAAAATATATAAAATTGAAGTGGATTGCGCTAACTGCGCTGCTAAAATGGAGGACGCTGCTAAAAAGATCGATGGCGTAAAGGATGCTGTCGTTAATTTTATGACTCTCAAGATGAAGGTTGAGTTTGAGGACGGCGCTGATACCGAAACGGTAATGGATAATGTTTTCAAGGCTTGCCGTAAAATTGAGCCGGATTGTGAGATATATTACAAATAAATATAGTAAAACCTTGCACCCTGAAAAATGGGTGCAAAATTTAGAATGAACGATTAAACGATTGTTTAATTAAAGAGGGCGGTAAAATGACAAAAAAGCAGAAGAAAAACCTGATCAGAATAATAATATCTTCAGTTTTGATGATAGTATTAATGTTCCTGCCTGTAACAGGCTGGCTGAGGTTTGCGCTGTTTATGGTTCCTTACCTGATAATCGGATATGATATACTGATAAAAGCAGGTAAGGGAATTATCAATCTGCAGCCATTTGATGAATGTTTTTTGATGGCGCTTGCTACAGCGGGAGCGCTTGTGATAGCTGTGACAGGTGACGGTGACTACCTTGAAGCAATAGCCGTAATGCTTTTTTATCAGATAGGTGAGTGGTTCCAGAGCTATGCAGTCGGAAAAAGCAGACGAAATATCAGTGAACTTATGGATATTCGTCCTGATTACGCTAACGTTGAACTTAACGGAAATATAGAACAGGTTGATCCCGATGAGGTTGAAACAGGAACAATCATTATTGTAAAGCCCGGTGAAAAAATACCTATAGACGGTATTGTTGTAGAAGGACGAAGCACATTGAATACATCAGCGCTGACAGGTGAGAGTATTCCTCGTGATGCTGCACCCGGTGATGAGGTAATAAGCGGCTGCGTTAATATTTCCGGTTTGCTCAGAATTCGTACAACAAAGGAATTTGAGGAATCAACAGCATCCAAAATACTTGATCTCGTAGAAAACGCAAGCTCAAGAAAGTCAAGGTCAGAAGCATTTATAACGCGTTTTGCAAGAATATATACGCCTGCGGTTGTATTTTCGGCGCTTATGGTAGCAATACTTCCGCCGGTATTCAGTATGCTGTTCATATCATCGCCGGCAAACTGGAGTATGTGGATATACCGTGCGCTGACATTTCTTGTAATAAGCTGTCCATGCGCGCTTGTGATAAGTGTGCCGCTGAGTTTTTTTGCGGGTATAGGCGGAGCAAGCCGCAATGGTATACTTGTTAAAGGCTCGAATTATCTTGAACAGCTTTCCAGAACTAAAATAGTTGTATTTGATAAGACAGGTACTCTGACAAAAGGTGTGTTTGAAGTTACGCAGGTATGTCCGGAGGGAATTGAAAAAAAAGAACTTCTCAGGCTTACTGCTGCTGCTGAGCATTATTCAACTCATCCTATTGCACATTCCCTGAGGAAGGCGGTAGGGAATGATATGTATATCGAGGCGCCGGACAGTGTTGATGAAATAATAGGATGCGGTATAATTGCGAAAATAGGGGAAGATATGGTTGCAGCGGGGAATAGCCGCCTTATGGATAAATGTGGTATAGAATACAAAAGTAATGAAAGCGCAGGCACCGTAATATATACAGCAAAGAATAATAAGTATCTGGGAAGTATTGTTATATCGGATGCGATACGTCCGACATCATCTGATGCGATCGCCGAGCTGAAAAAATCAGGCATAAGAAAAACGGTTATGTTGACCGGCGATAGCTTAAGCGCTGCAAAGCAGATCTCACAGAAGCTTGGAATTGATGAAATGTACAGCGAACTTCTGCCCGGAGATAAGGTTGAAGAAGTTGAAAGGCTTTTGTCTGAAAAGAGAAAGGGTGAAATACTTGCTTTTGCAGGTGACGGTATAAATGATGCGCCGGTACTTTCGAGGGCGGATATCGGTATTGCAATGGGAGCGATGGGATCTGATGCTGCTATAGAAGCGTCTGATATTGTATTGATGGATGATGATCCTATAAAAATATCAAAGGCCATTGCCATTTCAAGAAAATGTGTAAGAATTGTAAATGAAAACATATGGTTTTCTATTGGAATAAAGGTGATTTGTCTTGTGCTCGGAGCATTAGGACTTGCAAATATGTGGGCGGCAATTTTCGCAGATGTAGGAGTAATGGTGCTTGCAGTGCTGAATTCTGTCCGTGCGCTGATAGTTAAACAGCCAAAAAAAGCAAAGTAAAGCTTGATAACTGCAAAGTATGTCTCTAGGGTCTCGCCTGCCGGCTCGGTTGGTGCTGCTGCGCTGCGGTGTCCACAGGACACCCTCTCCCTATTAGGCGGCGGGAGTTATATATCCGTTCAGTGGGAGTAAAATCTCCCACTGAACGTCAGCAAGCCTACGGCTTGCCTTTGCTTGTTGAAAGCAAAGCATTTAATGCGCAGTAGAATAATATGGGGTGACTGTTTTGAAAAAAATATATCTGGCAGGATTTGATGTATTTCGTCAGGATGCGGCATGGTACGGGAAAGAAATGCAGAAATTATGCGAAAAATACGGCTTTGAAGGACTATATCCGCTTGATAATACCTGTACAGCAGCAAGCGGGATTTTTGAAGCAAATACAGAAATGATAAGAAGATGCGATATTATAGCCGCAAATATGAATGATTTCCGCGGCTCGGAACCCGACAGCGGTACTGCTTTTGAACTTGGTTACGGATATGCTCTCGGTAAAACGCTTTATTGTTACAGGAGTGATATCCGAACGCTCAGACAGAGGTTAGGATGTACAGATGCAGACGGCTTTAATGTGGAGGATTTCGGATTATCGCTCAATCTGATGATCGCTGTTCCGTCAGTGGTCGTAAAAGGTGGTTTTGAAGACTGTCTTAAACAAATAAAAGACGATATTTCTCAATAATTATCTTAAGGCAACACCGCACAAAGACCGCCTGTCGGCTTTGCACGCCATCTTTCGACAAATTTTCCGTCATTTTTGCCAAAATCTCCTT
>CACYDC010000083.1 GCA_902773025.1 uncultured Ruminococcus sp. | reverse complement strand
GCGCAGAATAAAAGCTGTTATACAGAATTGTATAAAGAAGAATAAGACTTATTATCAGGGATACGTACAACTATTTATCAAAGAAAGGAAAGATGTATGATGTTGAATAAAAAAGAAGAGAAGAGTGAGGCAGCCCAGCTCAGAGAAAAGCTTTTCAGAAATAAGAAAAACGGATGTGTTAAAGTCAGCGCAGATGAAATAAAAAAGGCTGATGAATATTGTGAAGAGTATAAGAATTTTCTCAATAGAGCCAAAACTGAACGTGAGGCAGCAGCCTATGCCGTTGAAGCGGCAGAAAAAGCAGGTTTTGTTGAATATGACAGAAAAAAGAAATATGCCCCCGGTGACAAAGTATTTGTAAATAACAGAAATAAGGCGGTAATGCTTGCAGTTATGGGTAAAAACGGAACTCATAACGGAGTAAGACTGGGAATAGCCCATATAGATTCACCTCGTCTTGATCTTAAGCCAAATCCGCTGTACGAGCAGAACAATCTTGCGCTGTTCAAGACACACTATTACGGAGGAATAAAGAAATATCAGTGGCCGACTGTTCCGCTTTCACTTCATGGTGTTATCGCACTCAAGGATGGCAGCAGCATAACAGTGAATATCGGTGAAAAAGAAGAAGAGCCGTGTTTCTGTGTTACAGATCTTCTTCCGCATCTGGCAGTGGAGCAGATGTCGCAGGTGATGACAAAAGCATTTAACGGTGAGCATCTTAATGTGCTGATCGGAAGCAGACCGTTCAATCAGGATGATGAAAGCGAAAACGTAAAGTTGAATATAATGAATATTCTGTTTGAAAAGTACGGTATTACAGAGGATGATTTTCTCTCAGCCGATCTTTGTATGGTTCCGTCCACAAAAGCAAGGGATCTTGGTTTAGACCGCAGTATGATAGGATCATACGGCCATGATGACAGAGTATGCGCATATCCCGCGCTGACAGCTGCAATTGATGCTGAAATGCCGGAAAGTACGATAATCACAGTACTTACAGACAGAGAAGAGATCGGAAGTGACGGAAATACAGGAATGAAGTCAACATTCATGTTTGATTTTATATCCGATCTTGCGTCAGCTGACGGAGAAGAGGTTCGTCATGTAATGGCGAAAAGCACATGTTTGTCCGCAGATGTAAATGCAGCATTTGATCCTACTTACGCTTCGGCATTTGAAGCGAATAATTCATGCTATATCAATAACGGAGCGGTAATTACCAAATATACAGGCAGCGGCGGAAAGTATTCGACTTCGGATGCTTCGGCAGAATATATGGCTTATATAAGGAAGGTACTTGACGGCAAAAATGTTCTGTGGCAGACCGGTGAGCTTGGTAAAGTTGACGGCGGCGGCGGCGGAACGATAGCAAAATTCGTTGCAAATCTTAATGCGGATGTGGTTGATCTCGGTGTGCCGGTACTGTCTATGCATGCTCCAATGGAGATTGTTTCAAAGCTTGATGTTTATATGACTTACAGGGCACTTTACGAGTTTTATATGTACAAATGATCAGTCAGGAAAAGACTGTATAAAATTACTGTCAGCAGAGTCTGAAACTACAAAATTTTCCTTAATTTGATGAAATTTTACGGGCTGTAAAAATATGTATTGACATTCCGTAACATTTGTATTATCATTACTCAAGAGTGACTGAATTAGCATTGAATGTTAAAGATGTTTTCGGTACGGCCGGAAATACGTTTTAATTTGATTAAAAGATAGTTTTATATATACCTTCAAACTTTGAAACGGGAGTGTTGAGATTTGGAGAAAATAGTTGTAAACGGCGGTAACAAGCTTCACGGAAGTGTGAAGATCAGCGGTGCAAAAAATGCTGCCGTAGCAATCATCCCGGCAGTTGTCCTTTCTGACGGCGTATGCCGTATTGAGAATATACCTGATATACAAGATGTTAATCTTATTGCTGAGATCCTTCAGAATATGGGTGCAAGAGTCAGCAGAATAAATAAAACGACCCTTGAAATTGACCCGAAGGGGATAAGAGAACCCGTAGCAGCCTATGATCTTGTTCGTCATATGAGAGCGTCGAGTTACCTTATGGGTGCGCTGCTCGGCAAATTTCTCAGAGCAGAGGTTGCTTTACCGGGAGGCTGTGATTTTGGTGTGCGTCCGGTCGATCAGCACCTTAAAGGATTCGGAATACTTGGAGCGACACACAGTGTCGAGGGCGGCATGATTAAGATAAAGGCTGACAGACTTGTCGGAAATCATATATATCTTGATGTTGTGTCCGTGGGTGCGACGGTAAATGTAATGCTCGCAGCTGTTAAAGCAGAGGGCAGAACGACGATTGAAAATGCTGCTAAAGAGCCTCATATAGTAGATCTTGCAAATTTTCTTAATTCTATGGGCGCTGATATCCGCGGCGCAGGCACGGATGTAATAAAAGTAAATGGTGTGAGATTTCTTAGAGGGACTACTTATTCTATAATACCCGACCAGATCGAGGCCGGTACCTATATGGCTGCTGTTGCAAGTGCAGGCGGAGATGTAATGATACAGAATGTTATACCTAAGCATCTTGAGTCGATAACGGCAAAGCTTCGTGAAATGGGAGTAATAATTGAGGAATATGATGATTCTGTGCGTGTGGTAAGGAATGGCAGACTCAGACGCTGTAATGTCAAGACAATGCCTCACCCGGGTTTTCCTACCGATATGCAGCCTCAGATTGCAGCTATACTGACAATGGCAAATGGTACCAGTATAGTTAATGAAGCTGTTTGGGATAATCGTTTTAAGTATGTTGAAGAGCTGCGTAGGATGGGCGCACAGATATCCGTTGACGGAAAGCTTGCTGTCATAGAGGGAGTTGAACAGCTGGAGGGTGCGCCTGTAAAAGCAACTGATCTGCGTGCCGGTGCAGCTATGATAGTAGCGGCGCTTGGCGCAAAGGGCACTACTCAGATCGAGGATATAAGACATATAGAGCGTGGATATGAGGATGTAGTTGAAAAATTTGCGTCCATAGGTGCAGATATAAAGAGAGTATATACTGACGATTCAGCTGTGCGTACAGCCTGATTTAAAATTTACGGGAAGCAGCTTTTGGCCGCTTCCCTTTTTCTGTGATACGATCATATATATGTTGAGGCTTGCAGTCACTGCATCCGCTGTTTTTTCGTAATGAGAGAATATAACGTGGCTTACCAGCAGAGAGAAGAAATACTTACATATACACAATTTTTTCGTAAAAAAAGGAGAAGAAATATGCCGAGATTATACCCGCTGTTCAGCGGAAGTACAGGTAACAGCTATTACATAGGTTCTGCTGAAAGAGGAATACTGATTGATGCAGGCAGAAGTGCAAAACAAATAGAAAATGCACTTAAGGAGAGAGAAATAGATCTTAGGTCCGTTCAGGCTATTTTTGTTACACATGAACATACTGACCATGCGCAGGGAGTAAGAGTTCTTGCAGCAAGATATAATATAAAGGTGTATTCTTCAATGGGGACGATGAATGCAATGAATGAGAAAGGCCTGATAAACGATAAGGTCGATGTAAGTCCTATAACACTTGATGGCATGGAAAAATATGATATGAAAATTAAGCCGTTTAATATATCCCATGACTGCGCTGAAGGATACGGATACATAGTAGAAACAAATGACGGAAGAAAAACAGCATTTGCGACCGATACTGGTGTTATTACAAACGAAATAATGGATTCGCTTAAGGGTTGCGATACAGTTGTTCTGGAATCAAATCATGATATAGGAATGCTGGAAAACGGACCGTATCCGTATATTCTGAAAAAGCGAATAATGTCAGAATATGGACACCTGTCAAATGACAACTGTGCCAAAACTGCAGTGGAACTTATAAGAAACGGTACAACCAGATTGATTCTTGCGCATCTGAGCCGTGAGAATAATATGCCTGTTCTTGCCGAACAAACAAGCGTTTGCGCGTTTGAAGAAAATAAAATGAAACGCAATATAGATTATATGCTCAGTGTTGCGGGAGAAAATGGTTGTAAAACTATAATTTATTGAGCCGATAGCAGGAGGAAAATATGCTTAAGGTGACAATACTATGTGTCGGAAAACTCAAGGAAGAATATTGGCGTATGGCTTGCGCAGAGTATTCAAAGAGAATGAAAAGATTTGCTGATTTTTCTGTGATTGAGATCGAGGAAGAGAAACTGCCTGATTATCCGTCACAAGCTCAGATAGATAATACGCTTAAAAAGGAAGGAAAAAGACTCATCTCCAAAATACCGGACGGTTCACTTATTGCATCAATGTGTATCGAGGGCAAACAGTACAGCTCAGTGGAATTAGCTAAAACAATAGAAAACTGTGCCGTTGAGGGGAAGAGCAGTCTTGTTTTTATTATCGGAGGATCGTGGGGTCTTTCTGATGAAGTAAAGGATATTTCAAGGATAAAAATATCGATGTCAAAAATGACATTTCCACATCAGTTAGCAAGAGTAATGCTTTGCGAACAAATATACAGAGGCTTCCAGATAAACAACGGCGGAAAATACCATAAATAAAAGAATATCGTCAGAAAGAATTAATACATAATAATTTCACATACTGCATAGAATAATAAAAAATATGTGGTGGTGTGAATAAAATGTCAAAATATAAACCTTACATTATCTCACTTTCTGTTACTCTGGCTGTAGGTATTCTCGGCGGTGTGGTAACATACCTTGGAATGGATGAGTTTAGTACTCTGACACAGCCGCCGTTATCACCTCCGGGATTTCTTTTCCCTGTCGTCTGGACAATTCTTTATGTGATAATGGCAATCGGTGCAGCGCGCGTTTATATCAAAGGAAAGAGAAAACTATCTGACGGACTGATAGTATACGCAGTACAGTTGTTTTTTAACTTTTTCTGGAGCGTATTCTTTTTTGGTTTCGGATTGTACTTGTTTTCTTTTATATGGCTTGTTGCATTGTGGTTGCTTGTGCTGTTAATGATAGTGCTTTTTTATCGGACTGACAAGCTGTCAGCATATATTCAGATTCCATATCTTTTGTGGCTGACATTTGCGGCATACCTTAATATGGGTGTTTTCCTTCTAAATAGATAACAATTTCATAAAATAGTAATACCCCGGAAGATTTTTCGCTGCAAAGAACCTTCCGGGGATGTTGTTTATTAATAAATTATATCTTATCAAGTGCCTGCTGAATATCAGCAATAATGTCATCAATATATTCAAGACCAACAGACATTCTTATAAGATTTGGCTTAACGCCACATTCTTCAAGCTGCTTATCATTCAACTGACGATGAGTTGTGCTTGCAGGATGAAGAGCGCAGGTACGCGCGTCTGCAACATGAATAACAAGTTTGATCATATCAAGATTATCCATAAACTGCATAGCCTTTTCTCTGCCGCCCTTAACACCGAACGAGATAACGCCGCATGAACCGTTGGGCATATATTTTTTGCATCTTTCATAATACTTATTGCTTTCAAGCCCCGGGAAGCTGACCCATTCAATTTTTTCATTAGCCTCAAGGAATTTTGCCACAGCAAGGGCATTTGAACAATGACGTTCCATTCTAAGGAAAAGTGTTTCCAGTCCGATATTAAGCAGGAAAGCATTCTGGGGGCTTTGCTGAGCGCCATAATCACGCATGATATGAGTCAGAGCCTTGGTAATATAAGCAGCCTTGCCAAATTTTTCGGCATAAACAACACCATGGTATGACTCATCCGGTTCGGTAAACATCGGGAACTTGCCGTTTGTCCAGTCAAAATTACCGCTGTCGACAATAACTCCGCCCAGTGCAACAGCATGACCGTCCATATACTTGGTAGTGGAATGTGTAACGATATCAGCACCCCATTCAAAAGGTCTGAAGTTAACGGGTGTGGGGAAGGTATTGTCAACTATAAGAGGGACACCATGTGCGTGTGCCTGCTTTGCATAGGTTTCTACATCGGCAACATCAAGCGACGGATTTGATACGCTTTCAATAAATACAGCTTTGGTATTATCTTTAAAAGCAGCTGCAATTTCATTTTCATCAGCATCGGGATTAACAAAAGTAAAATCGATACCAAGTTCTCTGAGTGATTTGTTAAACAGATTGAATGTACCGCCGTAGATAGCGGCTGCACAAACGACATGATCACCTGCGTGACAGATATTTGTTATTGAGATCATGCTTGCGGCCTGCCCAGATGAAGTGAGCATAGCGCCTACGCCGCCCTCGAGCTCAGCGATTTTTGCAGCCACGGCACTAAGTGTAGGGTTAGAAAGACGAGTGTAGAAGAAACCATCCTCCTCAAGATCAAAGAGTCTTCCGAGAGTTGCAGCGCTGTCATATTTAAAAGTAGTGCTTTGAACGATCGGAATAACTCTTGGTTCACCGTTTTTCGGATCATAGCCTGACTGCAGGCATTTTGTGTTGATATGATAAGCCATTTTCATTTCTCCTTTATGCTTTCATAGATTTTTATTATATCAGCCGACACCTCAGGAATACTCCTTACGGCATCGACGATTTTTATATTTTCCTGATCCTTGATTTTATCAAAGACCTCAAAGAACCGCTGTCTGATTTTTTTTTGTAATACCTTATTTTCATATATTTCTCTGTCAAAGCGGTTTTTTTCTATACGCTCGTCACAGGAATCGGTATCCGCATCGAGGAAAATACAAACATCCGGACGAATGATCTCCCGACAACCGAGGTTCAAATTCATGACCCAATCCAGATCCGCATCGATCCCCTGATATGCAAAAGATGAATAGTAGTATCTGTCACATACGACATCAATACCCTGATCAATAAAATACCTTATTCCATTTTTTGGATTTGTATTATGGAAAATCCTGTCTGCAAGAAAAAGAGCGGATAATTCATAAGCATTGCGGCCGACAAAGCCGCCTAAAGCATCACGTATCATACCACCGGTAGATGAAGCAGTAGGTTCAGCAGTCTGATAGACACGTCTGCCTTGTTTTTTCATTTCTTCGATAAGCAGATTGATCTGAGTACCCTTACCAGATCCGTCAAGTCCCTCGAAAACAATAAACTTTCCTTTATTCATTATTGCGGCACTCACTTTCTGTTCAAGAAAACACTGATCAGTCCAGTGCGTATTTATTATACTATGTTTTTTGCAAATTTACAAGTACAACAAGCCCGGAATCACGGAAATCAACTTTCTTTTTCAGAATATTGGGACTCTGTCCCAAACCCTGCCGGCCGCCGTGCCGCCGGTGTCATGTTCGCGATTCTGTTCGCTTCGCTTACTGCGTAGTAAGCGTAATAAAGTGTTCCCGCGGTGCTGAGTTAACTGCGTCATAACGTATCAGTCAGGCGACAGTGTCTTTCAAATCTCCCAGAATTATTTTACACTAACATTTAAGCAATTTGTAATTATTTTACGATTATTTTGCTGACGCTTTTTGAATTCTAAAAAATCTAAAAAATTTTTTATTTTGTTGTATCCTTTTGCTCATAAACGAATTATTAGAGTAAAGGGAGGCGTAAAGCTATGAAAATGAAAAAAATTATTTGTCTGGCACTGACAATTGCTCTTGCATCTGCAATAACCGGATGCAGCAACGCGGAAAGCAACAACACTTCAACCAATGCAAATAGTACTTCTGCATCGGAAAAAACAGATAATACATCTGACAAAAAATCAGACGATAAATCTGACAAAAAATCAGACAGTAAAACGGATGTAAAAGCTGAAGCTGATACCAAAGGTGAAAAAGACAGTCCGTCAACGGAATTGAATAGTATTGACAAATCAGAAAGTATTTCGATAACCGACGGAAAAAAGGGAATAGTTGCCGAAGCAGCACCTAAAAGAAGCGCAGATGCAGCAGACAGTCCGGTAGATAGTTCGGCAGACATTATCACAGATAGGTCTGCATATGCGTCAGAGGATGCTGATGGAGATACAGCATCAGAATTTTCTGGTGATATTGTGCCTGTTAAACCAGGAGAAACAGCACCGTCATCTGATTCAATGCCGATAGAACCGGAACCGGAACCCGAACCCGTTGAACCGCCGACAGTTACACAGCTGCCAGAGGCAGGCCAGCTTACCGCCGCAGAATGGAACGATAACGATAATTGGGGCTTTTTTGTTAATCTTGTGACTTCGGGAAATATTTCTTTCCCGAGCTATGGTATAGATCCGAGATATCGTGTGAAAATAACTGTAAAGAATGATAAGGGAGAGCCTGTCGCTAACGCAAAAGCGGAACTGTTTGATGAAAATGATCAGAGCAATAAGCCGATCTGGACATCTGTTACAGATCATAACGGAGTGGCTTATCTTTTTGCACAGAGTGAAACCCAGACTTTATCGGCTTTGGTGACAAACGGAGATTCTTCTGAGATAATAGAAGCATTTAAGATAATGAAGGATACATCTTTCGATCAGAGTATAATGACTACGACTGTTAAGGAATTTGAAGTAACTATCGGCGGCGAAAGTAAACGTTATAAAAAGACAGATATTATGTTTATTCTTGATACTACAGGTTCAATGTCGGATGAAATGATGTTTTTACAGAGTGAATTCGGCGCGATCGCTAAAGAAACAGGTACAGATAATACAAGATTTTCCGTTAACTTCTACCGCGATGAGGGCGACGACTATGTAACAAAATGTTTTGACTTTACAGATGATATTTCTGCTCTCCAAAGCAAGCTTAATGCCGAAACCGCTGACGGCGGGGGGGATTTGCCGGAAGCAGTTGCGGAAATACTTGATAAATCGATCAACGAAAGCAAATGGGATGATGAATCGGTAAAACTTGCCTTTCTAATCTTTGATGCGCCTCCTCATGATAAGAAAGAACAAATGCTTGAAAGCGCAATAGAAAAGGCTTCGAAAAAGGGAATAAGACTGATTCCCGTGGTTTCATCCAATAGCGACAGAGATACTGAGCTGTTCGGCAGAGCAATAGCAATAAAAACAGGAGGAACATATGTATTCCTTACGGATGATTCAGGCATAGGAGATTCCCATCTTGAACCAATCATAGGAGAGTATAAGGTAGAAAAGCTGTATGATATAATAATAAGATTGATAAATACATACAGACAGTAATGAAGTATTTAGTTTGAATCATAGCCGTGAAGCCAGTAATTAGTATTGCTTTGCGGCTATGATTTTTACAATTTAAGAAAAATAATAAAAAATTATAAAAAATTAATAAAAATCTATTGACAAGATATAAAAATTAGTGTATTATATAGTTGTTCCTGAGAGAGATTGGCTGATTTGGTCAATTTGAGGTAGATTTATGATTACAAGAGTGAATGATTGGATGGGTGTATTATTGATTATTCCTTTCTTTCCTTTTTCCTTTTTTCTTTTTATTCCTTTTAGGCACGAGGCACAGAGGTTTTCTGTGCCTTTTGTCTTGTCCGAAAAATATTTTGATTATACTCTTTAGAAAACAAAGCTTTTGTGTTATACTGTATATAAGTGTAAAAAATGTAATAATTACGGTGATAACTATGAAAATAGCAATATTTACAGAAGTCCTGGAACCGTATGTCTGTGGAATATCAAGCTATGTGGAGGTTCTCAGAAACGGACTGCTGGGCCTCGGTCATAAAGTGTTGATTGTGACATCATCGCTTCATACTGCTAAATCAGTTATAAAGGGCGGAGTAATACGTTGTCCGGCAAGAAAAAGCGGAAATAAATACGGTTTTGAAATAAAAAATACTCATGATCCGCTCGTGACAAAAATAATAGGTAACTTCCGTCCGGATGTCATACATATTCAGACAGATACAAAAATAGGATATATGGGCCTTGCAATGGCGGACAGATTCAGATGTCCGGTCGTGTTTTCCGTTCATGATTATTACCTTGACCGCTTTGCATCAAACAATTCAAAGCTTGTATGGAGATTTAAAACATATTTTGAAAAGAAGCATTTTTGTGATATGATCGACAATGCACATCTTATAGCTTCATCAAATAAACGTGCTTCCGGCTTTGTCAAGCAAGCCGGAAGAAGCCGTAAGGTCTGGCTTCTTCCAGCTTCGACCGACAGAAGTGTATTTGATTATCGTAATGCAAGTGAAGAGGCAATTTCCAAGATAAGGAAAAAATTAGGATTGCCCGAAAAAGCAGTGGTAGCTGTTTTCGCAGGAGATCTGGGTGTAGAGAAAAATCTTGAATTTGTCCTGAAGGCCTTTTACAGGAATATTAAAAAATCTGATAAAATACATTTTCTCGTGGTGGGCGACGGAACAGAGCTTGAACATTTGAAAACACAGAGCAGGCGTTTTAAAATAAATGACAGAGTTCATTTTGCCGGAAAGTTAGCGCATAGTATAATGCCGGCGGTATATTCATCATGTGATATTTATGTATGCTCATCTGATGACGGCTTGTTATCAATGTCTTTTGTTGAAGCAATGAGCTGCGGACTGCCGGTGCTTGTAAAGGAGGACAAGGAAAAGTTTGTATATAATATGATAAAGAATGGTGTAAACGGTTTTGTATATGAAAATGAGGAGGATTTTGCAAAATATCTTAAAACCCTCTCTACATTTAATGAATTCAAAAAAAGTGAGCTTCGCCGCATTGTAAGGGGAAGCATGAAAAATACAGACTCAGAATATATGGCTAAATGTACAGTAAAGGCTTATGAACAGGCAATGAAGGCATACAGAATAAATGTGGATATTCTCAAATAGTATTCGTGCAATTGTTTTACACTAAACATAAAGATTTAAAAACCACAAAAACCCCTTTAAAAAAGGTTATAGATAGGATATAATTATTGTATATTTTAACTGCTAAGACTTAAAGAATGAAAAAATAAAAAGGTAGGTGTAATTATAAAATGGAACAGAAATTTTCGGTAAGTCTTTCAAAAATAATAAAAGAATTGTCGCTTACAGTGGCCTATATGCCTAATGATCCGGATGAAATAAAAATAAAATCAAAGGATATAACTCGTCCGGGACTGGAGCTTACGGGCTTTCTGGACTTCTTTGATACGTCAAGAATAATAATCTTCGGAAATACGGAAAACAGCTACCTTAGCAGATTTAGTTCTGAACAGCGTTTTCATGTAATAGAAAGACTGTTTTCTATGCAGCCGCCGGCAATAATAGTTACTCGAGATATAGTTCCATATCCCGAGCTTATGTCAGCGGCGGAAAAATGCAAGATTGCAGTACTCAGGTCAACTGAGCCCACCTCATCAGTTACAGCAGCGCTTGTAAATTACACGAATATCGAACTTGCGCCGAGAGTAACAAGACATGGTGTTCTTGTCGAGGTATACGGTGAAGGATTGCTTCTTGTAGGTGACAGCGGTGTAGGTAAAAGTGAAACGGCAATAGAGCTTATAAAAAGAGGTCATCGTCTTATAGCAGATGATGCAGTCGAAATAAGAAAGGTTTCAAATTCACAGCTTATAGGTTCAGCGCCTGAAAATATCAGACATTTTATTGAACTCAGAGGTATAGGCATAATTAATGCGAGAAGAATATTCGGTATGGGTTCGGTAAAGCTTTCCGAAAAAATTGATATGGTCATTAACCTTGAGCAGTGGGACAATACAAAGGTTTACGATAGAATGGGTATGAGCAGCGAAATGACTGAGATACTGGGTAATCAGGTACCTATATGTACGATACCCGTTAAGCCCGGTCGAAATCTTGCTGTAATAATAGAAGTAGCGGCTATGAATAACCGTCAGAGAAAGATGGGATATAATGCCGCAAGAGAACTTTTTGCAGCTCTCGGACTTGAATATCCCGAAATGGAGGAAGAAAACGAGGTTAAAACAATTGACTTCTGATATGAATAAAAATGATGAGAAAAACTTTATATGAAAGGAGATACGGGTATGAATCAGGAATTTCTTGAAGCAATAAAAAGTGATTCTGTCAGTATTCAGACAGATGAGCCGATGAGTCTTCATACGAGCTTCCGCATAGGCGGAAACACTGACTGCTACATTGAAGTGAAGAATACGAATGCGCTTGTGAGAGTAATTGACGCTTGCAAGCAATATGAAGTACCGTATTTTGTTATAGGAATGGGGTCAAATCTTCTGGTGTCGGATAATGGGATAAGAGGAGCAGTAATAAAGTTAACAGGGGATTTTGATGAGATTAAAAAGCTGAATGATACAACTGTTCGCTGCGGTGCAGGAGCGACACTTGCGGCAGCGTGTAACTTTGCCAAGAACAACAGCATGGGAGGACTTGAATTCGCGTGGGGTATACCGGGTTCTGTAGGAGGAGCCGTATATATGAATGCCGGAGCGTATGGAGGAGAGATGAAAAACGTTGTGGCTACGGTAAGATATCTTGATGAAGGTGTCGTCAAGGAAATATCGGGAAAGGCTCTTGAGTTTTCGTACAGACACAGCTTTTTCACTGACAAGCAGTATATCATTCTTGACGCAGAGATGGAGCTTGCTGTTAAGAATAAAAACGAAATATTCTATCTTATGCAGGATACAATGGATAAGCGCAAGAAAAAGCAGCCGCTTAATCGTCCGAGCGCGGGCAGTGTATTCAAGCGTCCCGAGGGACATTATGCAGCCGCTCTGATAGAGCAATGTGGACTTAAGGGCGTATCTGTCGGTGATGCTCAGGTTAGCGAGAAGCATTCGGGATTTATAGTGAATAACGGAAAGGCATCTGCTGAGCAGGTTAAGGAGCTTATAGAAAAGGTTCGCAGTGTTGTGAAGGAAAAGACGGGCGTAGAGCTTGAGTGTGAAATAAAATTTATAGGCTGAAAAAGGCCGGGTAAAGGGATAATAGGGAACATAAAAAGGATAAAGGTAACGGACTCAAGGTGATTTAAAAATGGAGTTTATAATTATTACGGGGCTGTCCGGCGCAGGAAAATCTGTAGCGATGAAAAATATGGAGGATATTGGATATTACTGTGTTGACAATATTCCTCCGATGCTTGTATCGATATTTTACGACTTATGTGAAAAATCCGCGGATGAACATATGAAAAAAATTGCTGTGGTGACTGATGTCAGGGCAGGTGAAACATTTGATGATCTTTTTGCTTCACTGGATAAACTAAAAGCGTCGCAAAAAAAGTACAAGATACTGTTTCTTGATGCAAGAGATGATGTGCTTTTGCGAAGATTCAAGGAAACAAGGAGAAAGCATCCGCTGAGTGATAATTCTGCTTCAATGGAGGGGGCAGTTCTGCTTGAAAGGGAATTGCTTATGCCGGTTAAATCGAGAGCAGATTATGTAATAGATACGTCTTTGCTTTCCACGACTCAGCTCAAAGAAAGGATAACGGCGCTGTTTTTAGGGAATATATCATTAGGTTTGACGGTTAACTGTATGTCCTTTGGTTTCAAGTATGGCTTACCGGCAGAGGCTGATCTTGTGTTTGATGTCAGATGTCTTCCGAATCCGTTTTACATTCCCGAATTAAAGCCTCATACGGGACTGGATGCATGCGTATTTGATTATGTCATGCAGTTTGAGCAGTCAAAAGGGCTTGCCGAGAGGATGATAGAGCTGGTAGATTATTCACTTCCGCTATATATGAAGGAGGGGAAAAGTCAGTTAGTAATTGCAGTAGGGTGTACAGGAGGAAAGCATCGTTCAGTTTCGCTGACGAGAGTTCTTTATAATCATCTTCTTGAAACCGGACAGCGAACGATCGTTCACCACAGGGATATCAACAAACATTAGCCCGGCGTGCCGCCGGTGTCGATTCGCGGCGCGGTGCCCGCGCTGTCAATTCGCGGCGCGGTGCCCGCGCTGTCAATTCGCGGCGCGGTGCCCGCGCTGTCAATTCGC